>JARRJV010000033.1 GCA_037388825.1 Acidiferrobacteraceae bacterium
CGGAAAGACCAAAAGGTTGGCGCGCCGACTGGCTCGCGATGAAGAGCTGGCGCACGGCTACCGTCAGCCTGCTGTCCTTCTCATCCGGCAAGCCCCAGGGCCTGGTGTGGATCGCGATTCCAACCTGGCTCGCGCGCGAAGGTGTGGACATCCGCATCATCGGACTGTTCACCCTGGCTCAGGCCCCCTGGACCTTCAAATTCGTCTGGACCCCGAACATGGACCGCTACAAGCAGCCGGTTCCAAAACTTCAAGGCAAACTCGGCTGGACCTTGTTCATGCAAGTGGGGCTACTGGTGACCACGCTGGTCCTGGGAGGCGTGGCGCAACAGCCGGATGCCATCTGGATTATCGGCGCCCTGACCCTGGCCATTGCCTTTGCCTCGGCCAGCCAGGACATCGCCATCGATGCCTACGCGGTCGAGATCCTGCGCCCAAACGAGCAGGGCATCGCCGTGGGTGCGCGCACGGCCGTGTACCGGGCGGCCATGTACGTGGCCGGCGGGGTGACCATCACCCTGGCCGGACTGTGGTCGTGGCCAACCATGTTCGCGGTGCTGGCAGTCCTGTATTTGCCGATGATGGTCGTTACCGTCTTTGCGCCCCGGCCCGAAGCGGGCGAACAGAGGCCCCCGCGCTCCCTGCGCGCCGCCGTGTGGGAGCCCTTTCTAGGCTTCATGCTGAAGCGGCGGGCACTGGAAATCCTTGCCTTCGTCATCCTGTACAAGCTGGCGGACAACCTCGCCACGGCGCTGGTACGACCCTTCCTCGTTCAGGTGGGATTCAACAACTTCGATGTCGGCATCGCCACCGCCACCATCGGATTGATCGCCACCCTGTTTGGCACCTTCGTCGGCGGTGCACTGACCACCACCATGGGTCTGGGTCGAGCCCTGTGGGTCTTCGGCGTCCTGCAGGTGCTGGCGAATTTCGGCTATGTCGCCGTCGCCAGCGTTGGCCTGAACCGGCCGCTCATGTACAGCGCCATGGGCTTCGAGAGCCTCACCACCGGCATGGGTACGGGTGCGTTCAGTGTCCTGCTCCTGCGCATGACACAGAAGGAGTTCTCCGCCACCCAATACGCCCTGTTCTCCAGCCTGTTTGCCCTGCCGCGCCTGTTCGGCGGACCGATCACCGGCATCATGGTGGACGCCATCGGCTGGCGTGATTTCTTCCTGTTCACGATCGCGGCCGGCGTTCCCGGCCTGCTGATGCTGCAACGGTTCTCCCCGCTGGGGACGCGGGAGCCGCAGCTGCACGACCACCTTCATACCGCGCTGACTCGCCTCTCCCGTGCTGCCGTCGTGGCCCGCGCCGTAGTCGGCGGCATCCTCGGCGCGATCACCGCCGTAGCCGTTGCCGGCCTGTTCGAGGCGGTGAAGAACCGGCATCTGCATCCACAACAAACTCTGGACTGGATCAGGCATACCGCCGAGCTGTTCAGCCTGCGGTCGGCCGGCGATTGGCTCACCTGGGTCGGCATTGTCGTGTTCGCCCTCACTACGGCACTGGTGGTGGCCGCCTGGTCCGCTGCCCGATCCGGCTGGGCCACCGGCGGGGATCAGGGCCGCTAGACATCACCGGGGTAGCAAGACCCCCTGACTCCGGGAAACCTTCCGTTGCGGCAAGATCATCTCCACGTCCAAACCAGTCACCAGCCCCCGGACGACGGTTCCGGTGAAACTGCTCCAGGCCGGGGGACTCTATGAATGGCGAGTGAATGCCCGCGATTCCAGCCACGCCAGGAAGCTGGGGGACTTCAATTCCGGTGCCCTGGACAGGGATGTCTCATTCTCCATTGCGGAAAATTGAGTTATAGAAGTTCGTGCTCGTAGTCGATGATCAGCGGCGCATGGTCGGAAAAGCGCTTGTCCTTGTAGATTCGTTCCTTTCGGGCCTGGCCGGCGATTGCCGGGGTCGCCAACTGGTAGTCGATGCGCCATCCCACATTCTTCTCCCAGGCCCGCCCCCGGTTTGACCACCAGGTGTATTGATCGGGTTTCGGATTCAACCCGCGAAACACATCGATGAAACCGACATCTTCGAGCACGGTCGTCATCCACGCCCGCTCTTCCGGGAGAAAACCCGAGTTCTTCTGGTTGCCGCGCCAGTTTTTCAGATCGATCTCCTTGTGCGCGATGTTCCAGTCTCCGCACAGGATGTATTCCCGCCCATCCGTGCGCATTTCCCGCAGGACAGGCAGGAAGCGATCGAGAAAGTCGAATTTCACCGCCTGCCGTTCTTCGCTGCTGGATCCGGACGGGAGATAGAGCGAGGCGATACTCAGGCTTCCAAAGTCCGCCTGAATAAACCGGCCCTCGGCATCGATATCGGGCCAGCCCAGGCCCATGACCACCCGGTCCGGCTGTCTGCGGGCATACAGGGCGACACCGCTATAGCCCTTCTTCTCCGCATCGTGGAAATACCCGTGAAAGCCGTTGGGCGCCAGCATCTCCTCAGTCATCTGGTCGACCTGCGCCTTGGTCTCCTGCAGGCAGACCACGTCCGCGCGCTGGCGATACAACCAGGAAAAGAATCCCTTGCGCGCGGCCGAGCGAATCCCGTTCAGGTTTGCGGTAATAACGCGCACGTACGACTACTCCGACCTGTTGCGAAGACTTTTAGCTTCGGTGAAAAATTCCCAGGAGTTGGCGGTCATGCTTAAATGCGGATTCTCGCTGTACGGAAATGTGTTCGAAGTGAAAGATCACCAGAAAGAGTTTATTGATTTTGCCATAGAAACCGGCGCAATTCGCTTTGGGGAGTTCGTTCTCAAGTCCGGTCGGGTAAGCCCCTATTTCTTCAATGCCGGCCTGTTCGATACCGGCTCCAGGCTTTCTCGTCTGGGTCAATTCTATGCGCACGCGATCGTCGACGCGAAACTTGAATTCGATATGCTGTTCGGTCCTGCCTACAAGGGCATCCCCTTGGTATCGACGACGGCCATCGCCCTCGCGGATCACGAAAACCGCGACGTACCGTTTGCGTTCAATCGCAAGGAAGCCAAGGATCATGCCGAAGGAGGTGTAGTCGTTGGCCATCCGCTGCAGGGGCGGGTCCTGATTGTGGACGATGTGATTTCCGCGGGGATATCAGTCAACGAGGCCGTGGACATCATTAACTCCGCCGGTGCTGAGCCGGCAGGCGTGGCCATTGCGCTGGATCGGCAGGAGCGTGGCGGCAACTCTTTGTCCGCGGTCCAGGAGGTCATGCACCGCCATCAGATTCCCGTGACCAGCATTATCGGGCTCGACACGCTGATCCCGTATCTGGCGGGCAACGAGGCATTGCGCAAGCACGTGGATGCGATTGCCGCATATGGGAACGCCTGGGGCGCCAGGCCCGAAGCTCAATAGCGCTGTTCCTCGAACTGGGTGACCAGGGCCTGCTCCGGCAGGATCGCCGCGGCGAATTCAGCCGCGATCGCGCTTCTCGTCGAAGCGCCGCACGTCCGCCGTTTCCATACTAATAGGGCCCTCGTGGCTGGCGCCGCTGGCGATAGCGATACTGTGGCAGCGCAGATCTCCGGTAACCGCGCCCGCCTCCCCGATCTCGATCTGTTCCCGCGCCACGACGGACCCGCGCACGATGCCATTCACCACGACGACATTGGCCGAGATATTTCCCTCCCAGCTGCCTCCCTCGTCCACCAGCAGGACGCCGTCGAGATCGCAGTCTCCGACCACATCCCCCTGGACCACGTAGTTCCCGCGACCTCTCAACTTGCCCTGAAAACCGCTCCCCGCGCTGAGCATCCCGTCATAGGTGCGGGTCCGATCCAGTGCCCTGCGATTCTTCTTGTCTGCCACGTTGTTTTCCCCTTCGTTATTGCCGGTAGATCAGATCCTAGAATAGCAGCTTGAAACCAATCAGCAGGGTCACGACTTCGAACCCACGCTTGATCCACCGGTTTCCCTTGATGATAGCCCAGTGCGCGCCGAGATAGCCGCCCGCCACCGACCCGAGCAGAAGTACGGGCAACCAGGACCACTGCACATCGCCCAGCAGGCCCAGAGTCAGGGCGCCGGCGCCGTTCCAGAACATGCCGACAAACACCAGCGTGTACGCGACCGCGCGCCGGTAATCCAGTCCGTACCAGCGCACCAGCCACAGGGTGCAGAACAAACCGGTTCCGGACGAAAGGGAGCCGTTTAGCAGCCCAATGAGGAACAGGACGGTGCCCCCGACCACCGTACTGCCGCGGCCGCGCGCGCGGGGTGCGTAGGCGATTCCCAGGTCCCGACGCGAAAGGGAATAGACACCCAGGGCGATGGTCAGAACACCCAGAGCCGTCTGCGCCCAGGACTCCGGTATCCGCAGAACCGTTCCGGCACCGAGGATGACCCCCGGGAGGCCCCAGGCGAGAATCTGGATCGCCAGATCACGTCCGATGGAGCCTTCCCGCCAATGTCGCACGGTGGCCCCGATTCCCAGGGCCACTGTGGCGATCTTGTGGGTAGCGAGGGCGACGGCGAAAGGAAGTCCGAGGAAGATCAGGACCGGAAACTGGACCAGGCCGGCGCCGCCGCCGCTAAAGGCAGAAAAGGTGTTTGCCACGAGCGAGACAACAAGCAGGAACAGCTGCTGGGTCCAATCGATCATGATCCTGTCAACGGCTCGTCAAGGGACAGTTGATCACGGGCGGGAGAAATTTGACAAGCCCGCGGACGCAGACCAATCTTAATCCATATTCAATCGATTTCGCGGAATTTCCTTATGAAGACAAAAATGGTCCTGCTCGCGGCCGGCCTGGTCGGCAGCGCGCTGTTCTACGGTTCGGCGGCCAATGCCGCAATCATGAAATGTCAGGACGCACAGGGTAACTGGCACTACGGCGATCATGCCGCGGCCGCCTGCCGAAAGTCACGTGCCAAGGTCATCGAGTTCTCAACCAAGACCGGTCATGAAACGGTGATGAAATCGGCGCCCACCAGGGAACAGTTGAAGGAACGGGAGGAGGAGGAAAAGGCAGCCGAGGCAGAAAAGAAGCGGAAGGAGGAACAGGCAAAGGAAGACAGGATCCTGCGCGACAGCTACGCCACCGAACAGGACATCATCTTCGAACGCGACCGCAAGCTGAAAGAGCTGCAGGATTCGATCGATGCCAATGAAGCCACGGTGAAATCCCTCAAGGCCGTTCTCGCCCGCAGCGAACAGCGCGTGGCGGAAGAAAAGAAGCGTGGCAAGGTCTCCAAAAGCTCGCAAAAGACCCTGGAGTTCTCGCAGAAACAGGTGGCAGAACACGAGGCATCCCTCGACGACCTGCGCAAACAGCTGGTGGAAACGCGCAAGAAATATGACGAGAATCTGGAACGCTATCGCGACATGAAACGCCGCGAGGCCGCGGGCTCCACTGCGAAAAACCCCTGATCAACCGTCAGGCGTCCCCGGGAGTGACCCAGCGCGGGCCCACGTCCGTCGTTTCCTTTTTCCAGAATGGCGCCCGGGTCTTGAGCTCGTCGATGATATAGCGGCAGGCCGAAAACGCGGCGTTGCGGTGAGGGGCCCAGACGGCAACCAGCACGATAGGCTCGCCGGGACGCAGCTTCCCGACCCTGTGAATCACCATTGTATCCACCAGATCCCAGCGGCCGGCCGCCTCTTCGCTGATCTGTTGCAGGTACGACTCGGTCATTCCGGGATAGTGTTCCAGGGTCATCTGCTTCACCTCGTGCCCCTGATTGAAGTCCCGCAGGGTCCCGACAAACACAGATGTCGCACCGTAGCTACCGGACTCCGGCGCCGCTCCCAATTCGCGCCACGGCTCCAGCGGAGCGTCCTGCACCCTTACACGCATGGCATTACCCCCTTTCGGACAGGTTTTCCAGGATAAATCGGCAAGTACAGACCACAGCACGGGCCACTTGGCGCCTAGCCGCCGGTAACCGGTGGAAAGAAGGCGACTTCGTCCCCATCGCGGACAATGTCCCCGGGCCGGGCATGTTCCTGATTGATCGCAACCAGGGTATTGACGCGCCAGGGGCCGGTCGCCGCCCGAGACCAAACGTCGGCGGCGGTGGCGATCCCGGCTCCGTCGATCTCGTCGCCGTTGCGTCCCAGTTCCTCGCGAATACTGGCAAAGTACTTGACATATATGGTCAATTTATCGCCCCCGGACCCGAAAACTGTCCCCTCTGACCTCGAAAATGGGCTAGCATACCCGGCCCCGTGCCGAGAGGGCCCAGACCAGCCCAGCTTGGTCAGCACGTTTCCTGTAAGTTGCTGATTTTCCGTTGGACATGCCAAGGTCCCGTGAATTGCGCCGGGGTGGACGGAAAAATAAAAGTTCCTTATAGAGCACCACAACAAATCTAATTAGGCTTGGGCGCCACTAGGCTTTAGAGTTTCCCGCCTCCACAGCGCCAGATCAACAGAAAAACACGCAATTTTCGAGGGAAAACGCGATCATGACGAAGCTTGTAAACCCCCATGGCGGCGGCAACCTGAAGCCGCTTCTACTCGACGGTGACGCCTGCAAGACTGAACTGGAGCGCGCCCAATCCCTGAAGCAGCTGCGCATGTCCTCGCGCGAGACCGGTGATGTCATCATGATGGGCATCGGCGGATTCACACCTCTCGACGGATTCATGACCCACGCCGACTGGCAAGGCGTATGCGACGGTTACAGGATGGCCAACGGCCTTATTTGGCCCATCCCGGTGACCCTGTCCTGCGGCAGCGACGCCGACATCAACGAAGGCGACGAAATCTCCCTGGTGGACGGCGAGTCCGGCGACATCATGGCCACCATGAAGGTGACCGAGAAATACGCCATCGACAAAAAGCACGAGTGCATGCAGGTGTACAAGACCACCGATATGGAGCACCCGGGTGTGAAAATGGTGATGGAACAGGGCGATGTTAATCTCGCCGGCCCGATCAAGGTCCTGTCCACGGGTAATTTCGAGAAGGAATACGGCAAGCTGTTCATGACCCCGGCCGAAACCCGTGCCGAGTTCGAGAAACGCGGCTGGAGCACCATCGCGGCCTTCCAGACCCGCAACCCCATGCACCGCTCCCATGAATACCTGGCCAAGATCGCCATCGAAATCTGCGACGGTGTCCTGATTCACTCCCTGCTGGGCAAGCTCAAGCCCGGCGACATCCCCGCCGACGTGCGCGCCAAGGCCATCGATACCTTGTGCACGAACTATTTCGTTGACAACACCGTGATCCAGGCAGGCTATCCGCTGGACATGCGCTATGCCGGTCCGCGCGAGGCCCTGCTGCATGCCCTGTTCCGCCAGAACTACGGCTGCTCGCACCTGATCGTGGGCAGGGACCATGCCGGTGTCGGCGACTACTACGGCCCGTTCGATGCCCACCACATCTTCGACGAGATTCCGGCCGGCTCCCTGGAAACCCAGCCGCTGAAGATTGACTGGACCTTCTGGTGCAACAAGTGCGATGGCATGGCCTCCATGAAGACCTGCCCCCATGGTGCCGAGGATCGCATCCTTCTGTCCGGTACCAAGCTGCGCAAGGCCTTGTCGGAAGGTGAAGAGGTGTCCGAGAAGTTTTCTCGCCCGGAAGTGCTCAAGATTCTGCGCGAGTATTACGGCAGCTTGGCCGAAGACCAGAAGGTCAAGGTCGAGCTCAAGGGCCACTCCGCCCGATAAGATTTTGCCGGGGCCCCTGGCCCCGGCGCCCCGAGCTGCAGCAATGCGGTTGCCTGGCGTTCAACGTTGAACTTCTGACAAGGAAGGACTGGGGTCGCGATGCCTACCTATGTACGTACTGACAAGTGCGACGGGTGCAAGGGTCAGGACAAGGCCGCTTGCGTGTATATCTGCCCGCACGATCTGATGAAGCTGGACCAGGATGGGGCCGATACCGGCCACGCGATGAAGGCCTGGAACCAGGAGCCTGAGCAATGCTGGGAGTGCTATGCCTGCGTCAAGATCTGCCCGCAGAACGCCATCGAATGTCGTCACTATGCCGACGTGGTTCCGCTGGGCGCCTCCGTCCAGCCGCTGCGTAGCAACGACTCGATCCTGTGGAGCATCAAGTTCCGCAACGGCAACCTGAAGCGCTTCAAGTTCCCGATCCGCACCACGGCCGAAGGTTCGGCCGATCCGACCGCCGGTAAGGGCAACAAAAGCGGTGCCGACCTGACCGACTGCGGCGTGTTGTTCACCGAAGATGCGCACGACGGTGACGCCAGCCAGTTCATGGCCAGTTGACCGCGCCTACTCACGACACGTCCCGGCAGATCCCAAGGTAACAACTATGGCCGAATACGATTTTGGCAATCCCGAGGTCGTCGAAGAGGATGTAGATGTCCTCATCATCGGCGGAGGCATGGCTGCCTGCGGCGCGGCGGTGGAAATCATGCGCTGGGACGAGGCGAAGGACTTCAACATCAAACTGGTCGACAAGGCCGCCCTGTCGCGCTCCGGCGCGGTGGCGCAGGGCCTGTCCGCGATCAACACCTACATGGGTGAAAACGATCCGGCCGACTACGTACGCTACGTCCGTGGCGACCTCATGGGCATCATCCGCGAAGATCTGGTGTACGACGTGGGCCGTCACGTCGACAGCTCCGTACACCTGTTCGAGGAGTGGGGCCTCCCAATCTGGAAGCGGCCGGGCGACGAAGGCAAGAAACTCCCTGAAGGTGGCAAGCCGGTACGTTCCGGCAAGTGGCAGATCATGATCAACGGCGAATCCTACAAATGGATCGTTGCCGAAGCCGCCAGAAAGTCGCTCGGGACCGAAAATATTCGCGAACATGTGTTCATCGTAAAACTGGTGAACGACAAGAACGATCCGAAGCGCGTCTCCGGCGCTGTCGGCTTCTCCGTTCGCGAACACAAGGTATTCGTGTACAAATTCAAATGCTGTCTGCTGGTCTGCGGCGGCGCAGTGAACGTATTCCGTCCGCGCTCCGTTGGCGAAGGCATGGGTCGTGCGTGGTACCCGGTGTGGAATGCCGGCTCCACCTACGCGATGGCGCTGGAAGCCGGAGCCGAAGGTACAATGCTGGAGAATCGTTTCGTGCCCGCCCGCTTCAAGGACGGCTACGGTCCGGTCGGTGCCTGGTTCCTGCTGTTCAAGGCGAAGTCCATGAATGGTCTGGGTGAGGACTACCAGGAGAAGAACGCACACCTGCTCGCAGAGGCCGGATACGACAAATACGCCAAGGGCCACAAGATGGGCACCTGCCTGCGTAACCATCTGGCGATTGCGGAATTGAAGGAAGGCCGCGGCCCACTCTTCATCGATACGCCGACGGCAATGGCGAACCTTGCCAAGAACATGACGCCGAAGGAAATCGAGCACCTCGAGGCCGAGGCATGGGAAGATTTCCTCGACATGACCATTGCCCAGTGTGGTGTCTGGGCGGGCGAGAACATCGAACCCGACAAGGAAATGTCCGAGATGATGCCGACCGAGCCCTACCTGCTGGGTTCGCACGCCGGTTGCGCCGGTTTGTGGGTATCGGGTCCGGACGATCTGCCGGGCGTGCCAAAGGAATGGAGCTGGGGCTACCGTGGCATGACCACCGTGCCCGGCCTGTTCACCGCCGGCGACGGCGTGGGCGCCTCCGGTCACAAGTTCTCCTCCGGGGCATTCACCGAGGGCCGCATGGCCGCCAAGGGCATGCTGAAGTTCGTCATGGACAACAAGGGTTTCACGCCGGAGCCTGATACCGGGGTAGACGATCTTGTGGAAGCAGTATACAAGCCGGTGCGCAACTTCCTTGAACACAAGGACTACACCACGACGATCGACGTCAACCCCAACTACATCACGCCCAGGATGCTGCAACTGCGTCTGCAGAAGATCATGGACGAGTACGTTGGCGGTGTGTCCACCATGTACCAGACCAATGCGAGAATGATGCAGGTTGCCGAGCGCAAGTTGGGCATGCTGAAGGAAGATGCGGACAGGATGCGTGCCAAGGACCTGCACGAACTGCTGCGCGCGTGGGAGAACTACCACCGTATCATCGCCGCCGAGGCGCACATGAAGCACATCCAGTTCCGCGAGGAATCCCGCTATCCCGGCTATTACTACCGTGCCGACTTCCTGGCCATTGATGACGACAACTGGAAGTGCTTTGTGAACTCCACCTACGACAAGAACACAAAGGAATGGTCCCTGAGGAAGGTGAAGTATCACATGCTCATCAAGCCGTCCGATGATGAGGCGGATGCCATCGCGCATCCGGGCGCCGAGGTCTGAAAAGACCTGCGTTTGGAAGAAACGGACCGGACACCGGCGGTGTCCGGCATTTTTCCCTGACAGGTGTGGCATGAAACACAACCGATCAAGGCTGGACATCGACATCAAGGATTCGCCCTTCGAGGGGCCGGTGCAGCCGACCAAACTCGGTCTGGAAGACACCGTCCGGTTCCGGTGCCACAAGGGCATGACCTGTTTCAATCGATGCTGCCAGGACATCGATATCCAGCTCACGCCCTATGACGTCATACGGCTGAAACAACGCCTTGGTATGACATCGCGTGACTTCCTGGACGAGTACACCTGGCCGTTTGAAATGGATCACCACGGAATGCCTGGGGTGAAGTTCAGGCCGGTCGACAAGGGCACGGCATGCCGATTCGTGACGGAACAAGGCTGCTCGGTGTACGAGGACCGCCCCGCTGCGTGCCGATATTACGCCATGGGACACATGACCATGCGCAAGCAGGACGCCCCCGAGGCAGATGACGTGTACTTCATGGTGAAGGAAGACCACTGTCTGGGTCACAACGAGCCGCGAACCATCACCGTCTGCGACTATCGCAGGGAGCAGGGGGTCGATGAATACGATGCGCTCACGGCCCATTGGCGCCGGCTCGTGCTGAAGAAGCGCTCCGCCGGACCCACCGTCGGCAAACCTTCGCCGCGCTCGTTCCAGCTCTGGTTTCTGGCGAGCTACGATATCGACGGGTTCCGGGAATTCGTCTTCAGCCGGTCTTTCGAGGAGGTTTTCATCCTTTCCGACAAGGAAAAGGAAAATCTCCGAAAGGACGACGTAGCCCTGATGGAATTCGCTGCCCGTTTCCTGGACCAGGTCATGTTCGGAGTCTTCACCATCAATCGCAGGGCCGACGCGCGCGAGCGGCGTTTGGCCAAGGCGCGCGAGCGCAAGCAGCTCCGCGACAAGGTGGCGCGCATCCTGACCGAAGCGCAGTTCGAAGAGGCGAAAAAGGCCAGCGAATCCGACAGATTACAACAATAACCAAGTGATTAGAGGACTTTTCAGCAGCCCCTCTTCGGAGGGGTCTTTTTTTGCCCGCTTGATCCGGATCATGGTTTCGCAGGGCCGGGTCTCGCATCATAACCCCCGATTCCAACCCTATGGTGAGAAAAATGAAATTGCATCCGACATCCCGAATACTCTTCGTCACCCTGGTGGCGGTCTCGATGTTGGCCGTAGCGGCCGCCGCGCGCGCCGACGCCGACGCCCAGGCCGCGACCACGATCAACACCATCAAAAAGAGAGATCCCGGAATCGATTCGTTCTTCAAATCTTCGTACGCCTATGCCGTCTTCCCAACAATCGGCAAGGGAGCGGTCGGAATCGGCGGGGCCTTCGGCAGGGGAATCGTTTATCGCCACGGCAAACGGATCGGAACCGCGAAGATGACCCAGCTCAGCATCGGTTTTCAGCTCGGCGGCCAGGCCTACAGCGAGGTCATTTTCTTCCAGGACGCGGCCACATTTAATCGTTTTACCAATGGACAGCTGAAGTTTGGCGCGGGTGTGTCCGCTGTGGCGGTGAAGACCGGCGCAGCCAGGCGGGCCAGCTTCTCGCGAGGAGTTGCGATTTTTACCATGGCCAAGGGGGGACTCATGTATGAAGCCTCTGTCTCCGGCCAGGAATTCGACTACAAGAAGGACTAGTATTTCCGGAGTTGAATCAAAAAAAGGGGGCGCCAGCCCCCTTTTTTTCGTCCGCATCACAATTCGTGATCGTCACAAACACAATCTTTCACTTTATTTTTACATTTGCGACTCGAATAATCCTCCGCCAGTAAGCGGCCATACCGGTTGATATGACTGCATCCATCTGATTGTTGATTCCTATCTTGGAGGGCCGAGTGATGAATGGAAATCGTATTCGTTTGGCGGTGGCTGGCCTGGCTAGCGGTGTACTGCTGCTGTCGGCCTGTGCCGGAGGCATGGGTTCAGACTCGAAGGCCGAGTTCGACAAGGCCTACGCAGATGCCTCGTCCGCGTTGAAAGATGCCGAAAAGGTCAAGCATGCCTGGACCACGGCGGAAGATGGGCTGAAGCAATCCAGGAAGGCTGCCGACGATGGCGACTATGCCAGGGCCATCGAGCTGGCGAAACAGTCCAGGGCGCACAGCGAACTGGCAATCCAGCAAAGCAAGACCGAAGACCAGGCACCCATAACGCTCTGGTAACAGGTACGCCCCCCGATCCGGATACCGGATCGGGGGCTAGGTTCGTTTGCCCGGGGCCGCGTTGCGCAGGGCCTGACCCGCGCCCTGCAGAAAATCCGTCACCAGGTGATAGTTGTCCCGCTGCCACGGATGAAAGCCCCTGCGATAGTACATCCAATAGTCGGTAAAGATGGATCGCAGGAATCCGTTGCGGCCCCACATGAAACGCCAGCCATCGATCCACAGCTTCAGGCTGAACAGCCTGCCATCGCGATAGAGAAAGTACGTGGTTCGAAAGAACACGTCGGCCAACAGGCCAATGGTTTCCAGCATCATCACTCCGACACGGAATCCATAGCGTCCCGACACCTGCTGGTACACGTCGAAGGCCACGGCCTTGTGTTCGGTCTCTTCGGCGGCGTGCCATTGCCACAGAAGCCGCATATCGGGATGCATGGGCTCGACCCACAAGTCCGGTCGCGACAAGAGCTGGTGCGCCAGGATCGCGGTGAAGTGCTCGATGGCTGCGGTCGCCGCAAGGGCAAAGCGCGGATGCTTGCGGCACAGCCAGTCCAGGATTCGCTTGTCGAAATCGATGAACCGATCGATCCCTGCATAGCCCTGGCCACGGAGGATTTCGATGTGGTGGTCGTGCTCGATCCCGTGGTAGCCCTCCTGGCTGGTGAAGTCGCGCACTTGGCGCTTCAACTCCTCGCCTTGTATCTGGTCGCGGTAGTACCGTACGCTGCGCACGAAAAACCGTTCGCCCACAGGAAACGTTGAAGACAAGGCGTTGAAGACGTGCGTCTTGAACGGGTGCTGGTCAAACCAGTAGCGTGGAGTATCCGCGGATAGCGTCTCCGGAATGCGCCGCGGGACGATGGCGAGTGCGTAGGGTGCCTGGGCCAAGGTATTGCTCCTCGGACAATTCAGGAGTCCACGGATTGTATCACCCACTCAAGCGCGGGATGGAAGCGTAATTACAGCCACAATGGACGCGGTTTTGTCGTGACTGCTGTGGGCATGTGAAAAAGCCATGCCGAACGTATATACGCCGAAGAGGATCGCCAAACTCCCCAACACGACCCGTACCTTCGCAGTTCGTGCCATGCGAACCAGCCAGGTCCCCGCCCCGCCCAAGACCAGAAGGGTCGGCAGGGTCCCTGCGCCGAAGGCGAGCATGACCAGTGCGCCCTGGCCCGCCCCGCCGCTGGCAAAAGACCAGGCAAGGGCGGAATACACCAGGCCGCATGGCAACCATCCCCAGAGCAGGCCGAGAACCAGCGCCCCCGGCGGCGTCCGCACCGGCAGCAGACGACGCCCGAAGGGTTCGATCCGAATCCAGATCTTGCGTCCCAGATGCTCCAACAGCGCCAGCCCACGCCACCAACCCGCGAGATACAGTCCCATGGCAATCAGAAATCCGGCCGAGAGAAGGTGACCCACAAAGACTGCCTTGTGTGGCGTCAGAATGCCCAGGGTTCCCTGGCCAACGGCGCCGGCGATCGCGCCCGCGACCATGTATGAGGTGATTCTTCCGAGGTTGTAGGCGGACTGAAAGGGAAACATGCGCCATCCCGACTGGCGGCGCGCAGGATCGATTCCGGCGGTCAGGGCGCCAACGATACCGCCGCACATCCCCACACAATGAACCGAACCGAGCAGCCCGGCAAAGAACATTGCCGCCATGGATGCCTGGGTAAGCAGAGTAGGTTCCACTGGTAGCGCCCCGCTAGGTGCCCTCCGGCGCCAGTCGGAAACCGGCATCACCGGGCAGAAACAGGGATCCGGTAAGACGCCAACGTTTTGTCCCCAGTTGCAGGTACCAGTGACCCAGTTCCAGGGGGGACACCAGGCCGAAATAGCGGCCATCCGGCGACCGCTGCAGGACGACATGCTGGTCGAATCCAGCTCGGGTGGCGTGCATCAGCTTGAGCGTGAGTTCCTGCGGCAGCTTCGTATTCGTACCGTCGTGCATCCAGAGAGAGATCGTTCCATGGCTGAGGTCCAGCTTTCCACGGGCCGTCAGACCGAGGGAGGTCGCCGCGCGATCGCGATCCAGCACGCGGTTGATTTCCTTGCCATGCTGGTAGTAGTCGTCATCAACCAGGCCGTCATTGGAAACCAGCGCCAGGCGAAGAAACAGGAATCCATAGACCACGGCGGAGGCCGGGATCAGGATAATCAACCATACATAGGGTTCCCGGTACCACGGCGGGGAATTCTTGTTGTCGATCATGCTCAATCCTCCCAGACCGGACCCAGGAAGCGGGCCTTCTCATCGGCGACCAGCTTCGGATTGTCCCGTGCCTTCAGATGGAAATAAATGGTGCTGGAACGTTCGTGAATCTCGTCGGGTTCCACGTTGACGCGTACGGGTATCTCGACAACATCGCCCGGATCGACACGCAGGGACTGTCCACCCGTATCGAGCTTCATCTCGTGCAGACCGCGCACCGACAAGTCATAATCGTGGGACACCCTGTCCATATTCAGAATCTTGAGCAGATAGACATTCTGTATATCGCCGTCATTGGTCTCCCGGTACAGACTGATACGATCGCGAATCACATCCAGCTCCAAAGGTATGCGTGTAGCCATGGAATACAGGATGGCCGAAAGAATCCCGACCAGCACAAGTGCATACAGGATGATCCTCGGACGCAAAACGTGGATACCCTTGCCCTCCATGGCGTTTTCAGTCGTGTAGCGTATGAGGCCACGCGGATAGTTCATCTTGTCCATGACGCTGTCGCAGACGTCGATACATGCCGCGCACGCGATACACTGATACTGCAGGCCGTTGCGGATGTCGATCCCAGTGGGGCATACCTGCACGCACATGGTGCAGTCGATGCAGTCACCGAGGCCCTGCTCCCCGGGATCGGTGCCCTTGCGTCGGGACCCACGCGGTTCCCCGCGCTTCTCGTCGTAGGAGATGATGAGCGTGTTCTTGTCGAACATCGCACTTTGGAAGCGCGCATAGGGACACATGTAGATACAGACCTGTTCGCGCAGAAATCCGGCATTGCCCCAGGTGGCAACACTGTAAAAGATGATCCAGAAGGTTTCCCACGGGCCCAGTCCAAAGGTCATGATCTTGTGGGCGATGCCTGTGATGGGCGTGAAATATCCAACAAAGGTAAATCCGGTGAACGCGGCAAACAACACCCACACGGTATGTTTGCTGCCCTTGATGGCCAGCTTGCGCGGTGTCCACGGCGCCTGGTCCAGTTTCTGGCGCTTCGGCCGATCGCCCTCGATCTTGCGCTCAATCCAAAGGAATACCTCGGTCCAAACGGTCTGCGGACAGGCGTAGCCGCACCACAGTCTTCCGGCGATGGCAGTAAAGAAAAACAGCGACAGCGCCGCCACGACCATCAGCCCCGTCATATAGAAGAAGTCCTGGGGCCAGAACACCAGGCCGAAGACATAGAACTTGCGCGCCGGTAGATCGAACAACACGGCCTGACGGCCATCCCATTGCAGCCACGGGACGACGTAGTACAGGCCCAGAAGCACAAAGACGCCTACAACTCGCCAGAAGGCGAACAGGCCATGTACCTCTCGGGGATAGATCTTGATGCGCTTGGCGTATAGGGAGCTTTCGACTTCCTCTGCGCCTTCGGGATCTACGCGTTTGCGTTCCGCTTCCGTCATCGTGCAAGAGTCCAGGGCTGCATAAAATCAATAACAATACGTCATCGGGAACCTCCCCGATGACGCGCCTGTTCTCCTCCCTTTTTCTTCTTGTCAGATTTCAGTCTTGGGATCGCCGCGCCATTCACAAGGCCGCTGGAAATAGCAGGTCAGCAGGCACGAGGAGGCGGTCAGGAACCAAAAGAGGAAAAACCCGATGGAATAGGCCCCAAGGCGACTGATTTCGGCGAAACGGGTGCCGGCGAGAATTTCCTGCGGATCGAACGCAGTGAAAAACAGGATCGTGGCTACCCCGGCGGTCAGAAACGACGGCCACAGGACCGCAATGATGCGCTGGATCGTCGGGGTACGTCGCTGATTCATGGTGGCTACTCATCAGTTGCAGAGGCGACACGCTAGCCCATGGAACCCGGGGGCACAAGCCCCCGGAAAAGCCACAGCGCCATGGTCAGTCTCTCGGGGCTTCCGTCAGGCCGTATACGTAGGCCGCCAGCAGATGGACCCGGTCCTCGCCCAGGAACTGGCGGTGGGCCGGCATGCGGCCCGAGCGCCCACTGGTAATCGTCTGGATGATGGCCTGCTGCGAGCGCCCATGCAGCCAGATATCGTCCGTGAGATTGGGCGCACCGATCATCTGGTTGCCCTTCCCGTCCGGACCGTGGCAGGCGACGCAGTATTGCTGGAACACCGCCTTGCCCCGTACGGCCGCATCAGGATTGTGGGGCCGGCCACTCAGGCTGAGAACATACTCGGCGACGTCGAAGATGCCCTCCTTCTTGATCACGGCACCCCAGGCAGGCATGGTCCCCTGGCGACCGTCCAGGATGGTCTTTTCGATCTGCTCCGGTTTGCCGCCATACAGCCAGTCGGTATCGGTCAGATTCGGGAAGCCGCCCGGATTGCCGCGCCCGTCGGTACCGTGACACACGCTGCAGTAGTTCTGGAACAGGCGCGCACCGGTCTTCATCGCTTCGCGGTCTTTCGCCAGCTCCGGGATCGGCATCGCCGCGTACTTCGCATAGATCGGACCGTACTTCTTGTCCGCGTCCTTCATCTGCTGCTCATACTGACCGGCCGAGGTCCAGTGCAGGGCACCGGCCCAGGGACCCAGACCCGGAAACAGGATCAGATAGATCACGCCGAAGAACAAGGTGATGTAGAACAGGTTCAGCCACCAGCCTGGCAAGGGATTGTTCAACTCCTGCAGATCCTCATCCCATACGTGACCCATGGACTCGGCCTTCTTGCCCTTGGGCTGCTTGCCGTGGGACTGCCAGCGAATAAGCCAGAAACAGCCGGCGATCCCGGCCACCACGGCAACGACGATGAACCACTCCCAAAAGCTATTTGTGAATTTGGTCCAGACCCACAAACTGTTGGTGCTCTCAGTCATCGCCCTTGTCTCCGGCTTTTTGTTTCGGATAAACGTATTCCTCGTCCTCGAGCGGCAGGCGCGCGGCTTCGTCAAAGGCGTGTTTCCGCTTTCCGCTCCAGGCCCAGACAAAGATCGCGATAAACACCGCGAAGGCGACGACGGTCCAGATGATGTGAATCAGTACGGGGTCCATGTTATACCTCAGGGTATTGATGTCGGTCCCGAGGACCTGCTGATAGGCAACCACGGCATCCAGCTCGTTCTTGGATTTCAGTGCGTCGGGCG
>JARRJV010000034.1 GCA_037388825.1 Acidiferrobacteraceae bacterium
GCGAGCTGATCCGACGCAACGGCCTCAAGAAGCCGTACGTGATTCGCCCTGGGCAGCGCCTGCGCCTCGCGGCGCCCACTGACTCATCCCGCCCGGGGCGCCCTCGGGCCCGGCGACAGACGCCGCCCCGGATTCCCGTGCCCCACGGCCGGGTCCGGCGAGTGCATGGCTGGATCTGGCCAACAAAAGGGGCCGTGGTTGGCGGGTTTTCCCGGACCGGGGTCAACAAGGGGATTGATATCGCAGGACGCAGGGGTAGCGACATCCTTGCGGCCTCCGGCGGCAGCGTGGTGTACCAGGGGAGTGGACTTCGGGGTTATGGAAAGCTTATCATCATCAAACATAATGCTGATTTTTTAAGCGCTTACGCGCACTGTGCGAGAATCTTGGTGAGGGACGGTGAGTCGGTGAAGCGCGGTCAGCGAATCGCTACCATGGGAAGCTCGGGCACCAACAGGGTGAAGCTTCATTTCGAAATCCGTCTGCGCGGCAAGCCGGTTAATCCTCTGCGCTATCTGCCAGGAAAATCCTGACCAAAACCATATGAGTCCACGACGATCATCCCCCGACCACGAAGACGACCAGTCGGCGAAATCCGAAGAGGACGGCGATCTGGACATCGAGCAGAAGGAAGAAGAGAAGGGAAAGGAAGCCAAGACCAAGTCCTCCGGTTCTTCGAACTATGCGGCGCGGGAAGCCGACGCGCACGCCGACGCCACGCGCCTGTACCTGAAAGAGATCGGGTTCTCCCCCTTGTTGACGGCCGAGGAGGAGGTGTACTACGCACGGCGCGCACTCAAGGGAGACGATGCCTCGCGGCGCAAGATGATCGAGAGCAACCTTCGCCTGGTGGTGAAGATCGCCCGTCGTTATATGAATCGTGGCCTGGCCCTGCTGGACCTGATCGAAGAAGGCAATCTCGGTCTGATTCGCGCCGTGGAAAAATTCGACCCTGAACGCGGCTTCCGCTTTTCGACCTATGCGACCTGGTGGATTCGCCAGACGATCGAGCGGGGTATCATGAACCAGACCCGCACGATTCGCCTGCCGGTGCATGTGGTCAAGGAAATCAATATCTACCAGCGTGCTGCACGCCATCTGGCACAGAAGCTCGATCACGAGCCGACTCCGGAAGATGTCGCCGATCTGCTGGACAAGCCGATCGAGGATGTGAAATCCATGATGGGTCTCAACGAGCGCGTCGCATCGGTCGATGCGCCTCTGGATCAGGACCCCGACCGTTCCCTGCTGGATGCGATTGCCGATGAGTCGGTGGAAGACCCGGCCATGGTCATGCAATCGGGAGACATCCAGATCCAGGTCGTGAACTGGCTGAACGAACTGAGCGAAAAACAACGCCAGGTGGTGGAGCGCCGCTTCGGACTCAACGGTCACGAGGTCGCCACGCTGGAAGAAGTCGGGGAAGAGATCGGCGTAACCCGGGAGCGTGTCCGCCAGATTCAGGTAGAGGCGCTGAAGCGCCTGCGGGCGATTCTTGAAAAGAACGGATACTCCGGCGATTCGCTGTTCTAGGCGGCGACCGGCGGAAGGATAAGCCCTGCGACCACGAGTCGGCGTTCACTCATCAGGACATTGTAGGTACGGCAGGCGGCGGCTGTATCCATTACCTCAAAGCCAATGGCCGAGGCAACCAGGTCCTGAAGGACACTTGCCGGGGGAAACTGCAGTCTCGCCCCGGTCCCGATCAGCACCAACTCCGGTCCCAGTTCCAGGATTGAACGAAGGTGGTCGCGCTGAAGCTGATCCGGGTGTGATACGGGCCAGTCCGTATGCAAGGCTCGCGGCGAAATAATCAGGCTGCTGGAGTATGACTCCTGGTTGATTCGTATCCGCCCAGGCTCGTAGGCGCGGATGAGATATTCGTCCTTGTCCCCGGTTTCGAGATGAATCTGCATGTCGGTGAATCCTGTTTTCGGGTTCCCGAATTGCACTTATAATGCGCCGCTTCGGCGGCCCGGAATAAACCCCGGAATCGACTCAGTCGCGTAGTATACGCCTCAATAGCCAGCACGAGACCACAGCATTTCAATGGATGATTTTCCACGCATCAAGCGGCTGCCGCCCTATGTTTTCAACATCGTCAACGAGCTGAAGGCCGAGGCGCGCCAGCGCGGCGAAGACATTATCGACTTCGGCATGGGCAATCCCGATCAGCCTACCCCGAAGCATATCGTCGACAAGCTGTGCGAGGTGGCGCACCGCGACGATACCCACCGCTATTCCATGTCGCGTGGAATTCCCCGCTTGCGACGGGCAATCTGCAATTGGTACAAGGACCGGTTTGACGTCGATCTGGACATGGACAAGGAGGCCATCGTCACCATTGGCTCCAAGGAGGGGCTCGCTCACCTGGCCCTGGCCATTGTGGACAAGGGCGATGCGGTTCTGGTGCCCAATCCCGCCTACCCGATCCATCCCTACGGTTTTGTGATCGCCGGCGCGGACATTCGGCACGTGCCGCTGGTGCCCGGCGGGGACTTCTTTGTCGAACTGGAAAAGGCAATCAAGGACTCATGGCCCAAGCCCAAGATGCTGGTGCTCAACTTTCCGGCGAACCCGACCGCGCAGTGCGTGGAACTGGATTTCTTTGAAAAAGTGGTCGCGATTTGTCGCGAACATGAGATCTGGGTGATCCACGACATCGCCTATGCGGAAATCGCCTTCGACGGCTACCGGGCGCCTTCCATCCTGCAGGTCCCAGGGGCGAAGGAAATCGCCGTTGAATTCTATTCCCTGTCCAAGACCTATAATATGCCCGGCTGGCGCGTGGGATTCATGGTGGGGAACCGGAAACTGGTCGCCGCCCTGGGCCGGATGAAATCCTATATGGACTACGGCACCTTCACGCCGATTCAGGTGGCGGCGATCGTCGCCCTGGAAGGCCCCCAGGACTGCGTCGAGGAAATCCGAATGACCTATCAGAACCGGCGCGATGTCCTGTGTAACGGGCTGACCAATGCAGGCTGGCCGGTAGAAAAGCCCAAGGCGACCATGTTTGTCTGGGCGAAGATCCCCGAGCCCTATCGGGAGCTGGGTTCGCTGGAGTTCTCGAAGAAGCTGCTGCGCGATGCCAAGGTCGCCGTGTCACCCGGTATCGGGTTCGGCGAGTACGGCGATGAATACGTTCGATTCGGCCTGATCGAGAATGAACACCGCACACGTCAGGCGGTGCGTTCGATACGCCAGATGATGCGCAACGATCACGCGAAAGGGTTTAAAGAGGAGTAGGTTTGGAACCGGTCAAGATTGGCATACTCGGCCTCGGCACCGTTGGCTGCGGAACCATCAATGTTCTCGGGCGCAATGCCGGCGAGATCACCCGGCGTGCAGGCCGGGAAATTCAGGTGGTCCAGGCTTCGGCGCGGACGCTGGACAAGCAGCGTGATTGCAGTACCGAAGGTATCGGCCTGACCGACAAGCCGGAGGACATTGTTTCCAATCCGGAGATCGACGTCGTCGTCGAGCTCATCGGCGGCGAGGAACCGGCGCGCACCCTGGTATTGCAGGCGATTGCCAATGGCAAGCATGTCGTGACCGCAAACAAGGCCCTGATCGCCCATCATGGAAACGAGATCTTCAAGTCTGCCCAGGACCAGGGGGTCATGGTGGCCTTTGAGGCCGCGGTTGCCGGCGGCATCCCCATCATCAAGGCGGTGCGCGAAGGCCTTGCGGGCAACCGCATCGAGTGGCTGGCCGGCATCATTAACGGCACCGGCAACTTCATTCTGACCGAAATGCGGGACAAGGGTCGGGAGTTTGCCGATGTGCTGGCAGAGGCGCAGGCCCTGGGTTACGCGGAGGCAGATCCTGCCTTTGATGTAGAAGGAATCGATGCGGCGCACAAACTCACCATTCTTGCCGCGATCGCTTTCGGAATTCCCCTGCAGTTCGACAAGGCCTATGTCGAGGGACTCGGAGGAATCACCCAGGCCGACGTGCGCTACGCCGAAGAACTGGGCTATCGCATCAAGCATCTCGGGATCGCCCGTCGTACCGACGGTGCGGTGGAACTTCGTGTGCATCCGACCCTGATTCCGGAGCGGCGCCTGATCGCCAACGTGGACGGCGTCATGAACGCGGTCCTGATCCGCGGCGATGCCGTCGGACCGACCCTGTACTACGGTGCGGGCGCCGGCGCAGATCCGACCGCATCGGCGGTCGTGGCCGACATCGTGGATGTGGTGCGTACGCTCACCAGCGATCCGAACAATCGTGTCCCGCACCTGGCGTTCCAGCCCGATGCACTGGCCGATCTGCCAATACTCCCCATGGACGAGGTGGAGACCGCCTACTACCTGCGCATGCAGGCCCTGGATCGCCCGGGTGTGCTCGCGGATGTAACCCGCATCCTCGGCGATCAGGGCATCAGCATCGAGGCGGTCATTCAGAAGGAGCCCGAAGAGGGCGAGAATACCGTGCCACTAATCATGCTGACCCACCGCGTGATCGAACGGAAGATGAATAGTGCGATCGCCAACATTGAGGCGCTGGATGCAATCGACGGATCGGTGGCCCGCATCCGTTGTGAACACCTGAACACCGATTGGAATTGATATGACTTTCAGACAACGTTACACGGGATTGATTGAAAAATACCGGGACCGTCTTCCGGTGCATGACGACACGCGCGTCATCAGCCTGGGTGAGGGCAATACACCGCTAATCCGGCTCAACAATATTCCGGGCGCGGTCAAGGCGGACGTAGATATCTACGTCAAGTACGAAGGCCTGAATCCGACCGGTTCGTTCAAGGATCGAGGGATGACCATGGCCGTGACCAAGGCCGTGGAAGAGGGCAGCCGTGCCATCATATGTGCGTCCACCGGGAACACCTCTGCCGCCGCCGCGGCCTATGCGGCCCGAGCGGGAATCACGGCGTTCGTATTGATTCCCGAAGGAAAGATCGCCATGGGCAAGCTGGCCCAGGCCATGATGCATGGCTCGGTCGTCATACAGATCGAAGGCAACTTCGATGACGGCATGCGTCTGGTGAAAGAGGTAGCGGAAGAGGCACCTGTAACTATTGTGAACTCCATCAACCCCTTTCGGCTGCAGGGACAGAAGACCGCTGCATTCGAAATCTGCGAAGAGCTGGGCAGTGCTCCGGACTTCCATTGTCTGCCCGTGGGCAATGCGGGCAACATCACGGCCCACTGGATGGGATATTCCGAGTACGCCGAGCATGGAATCGTGAACAACCGCCCGACCATGATCGGGTATCAGGCCTCGGGCGCCGCCCCGTTCATCCTCGGCAAGATGGTGGACAATCCGGAAACCGTCGCGACCGCGATCCGTATCGGTCATCCCCAGTCCTGGGACAAGGCGTGGGTAGTGCAAAAGGAATCGAATGGCTGGTTCGATCAGTGCAGCGACGAGGAAATCCTCGCGGCCCAAAAACTGCTTGCGGAGAAGGAAGGAGTCTTTTGCGAACCCGCTTCGGCGACCTCGCTTGCCGGCGCATTGCGGGATATCCAGAGCGGGAAGATCCCCGCCGGGAGTCGTGTGGTGTGCACGCTCACCGGTCACGGCCTCAAGGATCCGGATACCGCGATCCGGCAAAGTTCGAGTCCGCCGGTAAAGATCGCAGCGGAACTCGGCGCGGTGAAAAAGGCGATACTGGACAATCTCGCATGATATCCGCGGGATACAATCCCTTGCCGTGACTCTACGTAGGCTGTTCGCCGCGAGTTTCCTTTCCCTGGTCCCTTTCTTCCCCGGCTTCTCGGCAAGCGCGGGTGAGCCGAATACAGCGTACGGTGCTCTGGGGTACAGTTCCTGGACGCTGGGGAGCTGGCATCCCACGGCCTGGTCGTTTCGGGGAGGGTATTACTTTGCCCCCTGGCTCGCCGGAGAGATGCAGTTCCTGAGCCGCGGCGGGGAGGATTCGGGCCGGCTGGTAGATTCCGGCATGGGGGCCTATCTTCGCGCGGAGTTACCCCTGTCCCGATCCTTTCATGTCTCTGTACTCGCCGGCTACGCCCACACCGACGTGATCTTTCCGCCCGGCGTAAAGGGAACGTATGACCACTCCGCCTATGGACTGGGCGTGGAGTGGCGCCTGGGTCGGCATTCCACGCTTGCGACCGACTACATTTCCTACAATGGGGATTCCCGCGCGAGCAGCCTCACGGCTGTATTGAAGTTTCCTTTCTAGCTCTCCCTATCCGGATCCCCGTGCTCGATGCTGGCTTGTGGCCCCCGGGCCACCGCGCACGGCGTCGCCGGTGGAATTTTTGATTGTTATCAAGACTTTCCGATGCGTGAGCGCGCATAATCGCGCGCCTGCTTCAACCGTGTTGGGTTTCAGTCATTGCTGCAGCATCCCAGGAGGATACAGACATGAAACGTACGTTAATTGCGACCGCAATCGCCACAATCGCCCTTGCGACGCCTGTCTATGCCGGCAGCGCGGGCTCAGGGTTCGTCGGATTGGACTATCTGTACGGTTCGTTTACGGGCGGGACCAATCCCGCCAACGTTCGTATCAAGGGCGGGTTTTATTTCACAGACGCCATTGCCGCGGAAGTTCACGTCCTGACTGCCGGAACAACCGACGGTGGAATCAAGGTTGACCAGGGCGTAGCCGGCTTCATCCGTGGGGAGTTACCGGTCAGCGATTCGATCAACGTCTATGGCCTGCTCGGCTACGGCAGCGCGGACGTATCCGGTGCGGCAACCAAGTCGAACAGCAGCATCGCCTACGGTGCGGGGATGGAATTCCGTGTGGTGGACAACGTGGGAATCAATGTGGATTACACGCAGTACTTCAATGCCAACAACCAGACACTGGGCGGGATCGCCGCCGGAGTGACCTACAAGTTCTAGGGCAAGCTTGCGCAAGCAGCCTGACGGGACGGTCGGGGATGAGGCCGCCTCCGTCAGGCGTTCCCGGGTCGCGCCGCTATTTCCAGAGGTTCACTCGTTCACCGTGTTCGAGCAAACGGTCGGCGCGGCCCTGGATGAAGCGCTGCAGGCTGGATTGCGTCTTGTAGGCTCCGGAAGCGACGTAGTCCATGACCGACTGCACATGGAAGGCCTTGAGAAAGGCCTCGATGCGAATTACCTCGCGCCCGCCGTCGAACAGAACCGCTGATGGCGCATACACGATTCCCAGCTTCGAGGCCCATTGTCTTGCGGTCGTGGACTGGCCATCCGGGGTGGTCACCGGTGCATCGCCCCACATATTGAGCTGCACGCTGTCGAACTTCTTTAGCAAGGCCTGGGTCGCCTTCTGCGGCAAAATATGGTCGTGGAGTCGATCGCAACTCGGACAGTCCTTCTGCTCGAAGAATACGATCAGGGGGCGGGTTTTCCCCAGGCCCTTGAGGTTGAAGGGGGCGGGACGAAAATAGGGTTCGGCATGCAGCTTGCCTGAGGCCTTTGGTGGATTCGCGCGCGCCGAGTATTCACGGAAGCTCATCTTGCTTTCCTGGTGCTCTGCAACATAACGCAGGGCGGTCTGGAACCGGTGCGGCGGGTAGTAGCCATTGATGCGCAGGACCTGATTTCCCTTTTCATCGAGGAAGATCAGCGTCGGCGTGAACCACACTTTCTTGGCCGCGGCGAATGTCTTCGCGGTGTATACCTTGCCGTCGACGTCCGTCACTTCGCGATCACCCCACATGTTGATATCGAGCGAATCGAAGTGTTTCCGGGTATAGTCGACGATAGGCTTCTGGCTGAAGTTCAGATTCACCAGTTGAGCGCAGTAGGGGCAGCCATCCTGATGAAAGAAGATCATCACCCGCTTGTGCGCGGCGGCCGCCTCGGCGACATCTTCCTTGAGAACGAGAAAAGACTGCTTGAACCAATCGGGTATCTCATAGTGCCCGACGCCCTCGACCTTGGCGGCGTGGGAAACGGGAACAAAAGCGAGAAAACCGGTGAGAAGGAATGCGAGAACAATCGGTCGTGTCATAATGCGCCGGTACGAAATTTCACGAGAAATTATGGTTGCGCGTCGCGTCAGGAAAAGCAAGCATTAGCCAATGACCAGCAGCAATTCCCCGGATACAGCGGAAAAACGGAGCCTGTGTCTTGTGCTGCCGGGCCTGGTGGCGGTGGCCGCCGTCGAATCGGAGGCGAACGGCCCTCCGGCGGTCCTGGAGCGGCTCCTTGGGCGTGCGGACCCGATCGGGGAGGCAAGGTCTGACGGGACCGAAGCGTGCCTGTTTGCCCTGTTTGGAGCCGAGGTAGATCACAGCCGGGATCTGCCCGTTGCCGCCGTCACCCGTGTGCACGACATGGGGGTGGTGGACAACAGCTGGTGGATGCGGGCTGATCCCGTGCATCTGCTGCCCCATCGTGACGGTTTGCTGCTCCCGGAGCGCGGCCACCTTCAGCTTTCACAGGAAGAGGCGGACAGCCTGGTTCGCGAAATCATGGCCGTCTTCGCCGAGGATGGCTGGGTACTCAAGGCCCCGTCCCCGGAGCGATGGTATCTCAAACCACGACAGATTCCGGACATTCGAACCACTCCCATCGGATCCGTGGTGGGCTCCGACATACGGGGGCATCTGCCGGTCGGCCCTGATGCGAGCCAGTGGCACACAGTGATGAACGAAGTGCAAATTCTGCTGCACACGGCGCAGGTCAACGTGGACCGGGAGTCGAGGGGGCTACCCACGGTCAACAGTCTCTGGTTCTGGGGCGGAGGTCATTTGCCGACATTCCATCAGCCTGACTGGACCTGCCTGTGGAGCAACGAGGTGGTGGGAACCTCACTGGCCCGCCTGACGGAACTGGCCGTCGTCCCGCGGCCCGCGAGCGCGAGCCAGTGGCTGGCCCAGGCGCCTGCCGGCAAACATCTTCTGGTGCTGGATCACGGAATGGAGGCGCTGCTTAGCGGGCATGTCGAGCGCTGGAGAGATTTTCTGGACACACTGGAGCCCGACTGGATCGCACCGCTTGAATCGGCCCTGCGTAGCAACGAATTGACCGAATTGTTGATCTATACCGATCACTGCCAGGGGTTCCGTTTGACCTGGAGGCACTTGCGGCGTTGGTGGCGACGGAGGGTCAGGCTCGAAAACCTTTCCCTGAACCCCGGCTGACATGCGCGCCAGACCGGAAATCGTTCGCCGTCCTCCAGTGCCCGGGGTTGATGAGTTGCCACCTGAGCTGCCCTCGGTTCTCAGGAACATCTATCGCGCGCGCGACGTTCATTCGCCTCTGGACCTCGACCATTCCCTGGGCCGACTGCTTGCACCGGATACGTTGCTGGGTATCGACGCCGCCACAAGGTTGCTGCAAGAAGCGCTGGATTCAGGCCAACGCATATTGGTGGTAGCGGACTATGATGCCGACGGAGCAACCAGTTGCGCGCTCGCGGTTCGCGCCCTGCGCCTGCTCGGTGCTGGCGAGGTGCGCTACATCGTGCCCGACCGGTTTCGTTTCGGTTACGGGCTGACGCCGGAGATTGTCGCCCTTGCCGCGGAGGAGAATCCCGACGTCATCATTACCGTGGACAACGGGATCTCCAGTATCGACGGGGTGCGCGCGGCGCATGAGCAGGGTTGGCGAGTTGTGGTTACGGACCATCACCTGGCCGGACGGGAGTTGCCGGAAGCCGACGCGATTGTAAATCCAAATCAGCCGGGGGACGCTTTTGCCAGCAAGTCCCTGGCTGGCGTGGGCGTGATCTTTTACGTCATGTTGGCGTTGCGTGCGCGCCTGCGGGAGGCAGGGTGGTTTGAGGAGCGGGCGATGCAGGAGCCGAATCTTGCGTCCCTGCTGGACCTGGTCGCCCTGGGCACGGTCGCGGACCTGGTGCCGCTGGACCGCAACAATCGAATTCTGGTTGCCCAGGGTCTGGCCCGAATCAATGGGGGTGGTGCCTGTCCTGGCATCGATGCCCTGATCCGCGTAAGTGGGGCGCCGACGGGCCGTCTCGCCGCCTCCGATCTCGCCTTTCGCCTCGCACCCCGATTGAACGCCGCTGGCCGCCTGGAAGACATGGCCCTGGGTATCGAGTGTCTGCTCAGCAACAGCCCGACCGCCGCTCTGGAAATGGCCGGTGACCTGGATCGACTCAATCGCGAACGGCGGGATATCCAGGAGACCATGCAGGAGCAGGCACGGGAAGCGGTGGCCTCCCTCCATCTGGAGCGGGACGTCCTGCCTCGGGGTTTGTGCCTGTACGACGAGCGCTGGCACCAGGGAGTGGTCGGCCTGGTTGCATCCAGGATCAAGGAGCAGTTTCACCGGCCCGTGATCGCACTTGCGCCGGGGGAGAATGGCGAACTAAAGGGCTCGGCCCGGTCGGTGCCCGGTCTCCACATCCGTGACACCCTGGATGCGATTGCGACACGGCATCCAGCCTTGTTGCGCCGTTTCGGCGGTCATGCAATGGCAGCAGGCCTGACGCTGGATACCATGGACCTTGATGCCTTTCGCAGCGCATTTGAAGAGGAATTGAAGCGGCAACTTGGAGATGAGGAACTTCAACCCCGCATCCTCAGCGACGGGGAGCTTCAGGCCAATGAATTTCGTCTCGACCTTGCCGAGCAACTACGCAACGCCGGGCCATGGGGGCAGACCTTTCCCGAACCGATGTTCGACGGCATCTTCGATGTCGTGGATCAGCGGGTGGTCGGCGAGCGCCATTTGAAAATGCGCCTTCGGCAGGCCGATGGCCCTGTGGTGGACGCAATCGCATTCAACCTGCTGGAGGAACCGGTTGCGCCAGGCTGGCAACGGGTGCAAGCGGCCTATCGCCTGGACGTCAATGAGTTCCAGGGAACGCGCAGGCTTCAGCTCCTGCTCGAGCACGTGCGGGCAATCGGGGAAGCCGAATAGCCCGATATCGGAGCGCAAGGTACACTTCGGCCCATGAAATTCCCGACTCTGGAAGATTTCGTCGGAAACACGCCCCTGGTTCGCCTGCAGCGCCTGCCTGGGGAAAGGGCCGGCACGGTCCTGGCGAAGCTGGAAGGCAACAATCCGGCGGGCTCGGTGAAGGACCGCCCGGCCATGTCCATGATTCGCCATGCCGAGGAGCGAGGGGACATTCGTCCCGGTGACACCCTGATCGAGGCCACCAGCGGGAACACCGGAATCGCCCTGGCCATGGTGTCGGCCATCAAGGGTTACCACATGACCCTCATCATGCCGGAGCACATGAGTGTGGAGCGGCGCGCAGTGATGAAGGCCTTTGGCGCCGAAATCGTTCTGGTGAGTCGCGAAGACGGGATGGAAGGTGCGCGGGATCTTGCCCTGCAAATGCAGGACGAGGGCAAGGGCCGGGTACTGGACCAGTTCTCCAATCCGGACAATCCACGGGCCCACTATGAAGGTACCGGGCCGGAAATCTGGCGCGATACAGGCGGTGAGATCACCCACTTTGTCAGTTCCATGGGTACCACCGGCACCATCATGGGTACGTCGGAATTCCTCAAAGAGCAGAGCGCAGCGGTTCAGATCATTGGTGTGCAACCCACCGAGGGTTCGAGCATCCCGGGGATCCGTCGCTGGCCCGAGGCGTACCTTCCGCAGATTTATGATGCCAGGCGTGTCGATCGGGTTATCGACGTTTCCCAGGACCAGGCAGAGGAGATGACCCGGCGACTGGCACGGGAAGAGGGAATTTTCTGCGGGATCTCTTCCGGCGGGGCCACGGTGGCGGCCTTGCAACTGGCGCGGGAAATTCCGGAGGCCGTCATCGTCGTGATTATTTGCGATCGTGGAGATCGCTATCTCTCCACCGGCATCTTCCCGGACTAGAGGCGGGCACAGGCATGAACGTACTGGTGTTCGATATCGAAACCATTCCCGATGTGGAGGCGGGACGCCGCATCTACGATCTGGAGGGGCTGGACGACGCCGACGTCGCGCGCGTGATGTTCAACAAGCGGCGCGAGCAGACCGGTGACTCGGAGTTTCTGCGACACCATCTGCAGCGCGTTTGCGCCATTTCCGTCGTCCTTCGCCAGGGTGACACCTTCAAGGTCTGGTCACTGGGTGAGCCTGCAGCGGACGAAGCGGATCTGGTGCGAAGATTCTACGATGGAATCGAAAAATACACGCCCACCCTGGTGTCCTGGAACGGCAGCGGGTTCGATCTACCCGTGTTGCACTACCGCGCACTCAAGCACGGCATCGTCGCATCGCGGTACTGGGAGACCGGCGATGATGATCAGTCGTTTCGCTGGAACAACTACTTGAGTCGTTACCACGCCCGGCATACCGACCTTATGGATGTGTTGGCCTATTACCAGCCGCGCGCCTCGGCCCCGCTGGATCAGATTGCGGTAATGCTTGGATTGCCCGGCAAGATGGGGATGAGCGGTGCCCATGTGTGGGACGAATACCAGGCGGGCAATATCGAAGGAATCCGCAACTACTGTGAGACCGATGTCCTGAATACCTGGCTCGTCTATCTGCGCTGGGAACTGATTCGCGGCCGCCTGGACCACGGCGCCTACGAAAAGGAATTGAGTCTGGTGCGAACCACGCTGGCCGCTTCGGACCGTGCGCATCTGAATGAATTCCTTTCCGCATGGGAGTCCGCAACGTGAACTCCGTACCAGAGACCGCCGGGGCGGTCGAGGTGGTGAACTGTTTTCTTCCCCGCTATCGATCCCGCTTCAAGGCCACGGGCCAGGTGACCATCGAATCGATCAGCCATGACGGGCGCGGGGTCGGTCACGTGGACGGCAAGACGGTCTTCGTCGAAGGGGCCTTACCCGGGGAACGGGTGGAATACGGCGTCCTGCGAAGGAAACCGCGTTATGACAATGCGGTCTGTCTGGAGATCCTGCGCGCTGCCCCGGAACGCGTGGCACAACCGCGCTGCCCCCACTTCGGTGTCTGCGGTGGCTGCAGCCTGCAGCATTTGCAGGAAGAGTCACAGATTCAGGTCAAACAGGGGATTGTGACGGAAATACTCGCGCGCACGGGGAGGGTGGAGCCAGAACGATGGGATGCACCCATTGCCGGGCCGGCCTGGGGCTATCGGCGTCGTGCGCGTCTGGGGGCGCGCCTCGTACCCAAGAAAGGTGGCTTGCTGCTGGGTTTTCGGGAACGGGGGAGTTCCTATCTGACGGACATCGGCGAGTGTCCGGTGCTGGATGGGCGCGTGTCGGTCATGATGCCAGCCCTGCGCGCCCTGCTGGCAGGCTTGTCGTGCCCGGACCGGATTCCGCAAATTGAAGTTGCGGCAGGTGACGAGGATGTCGCCCTGGTGCTCCGTCACCTGGTGGCCCTGACTCCGGAAGACCGGAGCGACCTCCGGGCCTTCGCCCGGGACCATCGGGTCCACTTGTACACCCAGCCCGGCGGGCCGGATACGGCAACTCCCCTGGAGCCGGAACATCCGCCGGCGCTGGCCTACAGCCTGCCTGAATTCGACGTACGCATTGAGTTCGGTCCAACGGATTTCACGCAGGTCAATGCGGACGTGAACCGACAGATGGTGAAGGCCGCCGTGGCTTGGCTGGCACCGGAGTCCGGAGACACCGTACTGGACCTGTTCTGCGGTCTCGGGAACTTCACCTTGCCCATCGCCCGGTCCGGCGCCCGGGTTCTCGGGATCGAAAACGAACAGCGACTGATCGATGGCGCCCAGGCAAACGCGAAGAGGAACGGGATCCGCAATGCCCGTTTCCTGCGCGGCGATCTTTACAACGAGGACTCGGCTTCCGCCTGGGAGGGAGTGGAATTCAACAAGCTGCTGCTGGATCCGCCACGCAGTGGCGCCATGGAGGTGCTGGCCAGGCTTGCGGCACCGTTATCCGACCGCATTGTCTATGTTTCCTGTTATCCCGCGACCCTGGCCCGGGATGCCGAGTACCTGGTGCACACCCTGGGCTATCGCATGGAGTCGGCGCGCGTGATGGACATGTTCCCCCAGACCGCCCATGTCGAAGCCATGGCCCTGTTCGTTCGGGAATAGGACATGACGGGCAAGACCGAAGTCGCGATCGAAGTGGACGTACCCAGGCAGATTCTGGTGCTGCGTCAGGGAGATCAGGTGTTGCTGGAGGCAAGCGTCTCCACGGCACGGAACGGAGTCGGGGAACGGATGGGCAGCGAGTGTACGCCACGTGGGCGACACGTCATCTGCGCCAAGATTGGTGCGGGCCAGCCGGCGAATGCCGTGTTTGTCGGGCGGCGCCCCACGGGCGAAATCTATCGCCCGGGCCTGCGGGAGCTGTATCCCGACCGCGACTGGATCCTGACCCGTATCCTGTGGTTGAAGGGCTGCGAGCGCGGCCACAACCGGCTTGGTGAACTGGATACCATGAGGCGCTACATCTACATCCATGGTGCCCCGGACGAGGATCCCATGGGTGTGCCGGGGTCGCGCGGCTGCGTACGCATGAACAACAAGGATCTCCTGCGCCTGTTCGATCTGGTGGAGGTTGGAACCCGCGTGAACATTCGAGGCTGAAAAGCGTGTCGTTGGGACCTCTGATGATCGATGTGGCTGGCACCGCACTAAGTGCGACCGAGCGTGAACGCCTGCGTCACCCGCTGGTGGGCGGGGTGATTCTGTTTACCCGCAACTACGATAGCCCCGAACAGATCGCGGCGCTGGTGGCGGAGATTCACGGGGTACGCGAGCCACAGCTGCTGGTGGCCGTGGATCATGAGGGCGGCCGCGTGCAGCGTTTTCGGGGGGGCTTCACCGTGCTTCCGCCGGTGCGGCGGCTGGGCGAGGTCTACGATGAAAACCCGAAGCGGGCCAAGCGTCTGGCAGAGGAGGCGGGCTGGCTCATGGCGGCGGAGTTGCGCGCGGTAGGCGTGGACATGAGCTTCGCCCCGGTGCTGGATCTGGATCTGGGTGTCAGCGAGGTCATCGGAGACCGGGCCTTCCACAAGGATCCGGAGGCAGTGGCGGACCTGGCCCATTCCTACGTCGCCGGGATGCGCCGGGCCGGTATGGCCGCCACCGGCAAGCACTTCCCGGGCCATGGCAGCGTGGCCCCGGATTCCCACAAGGATCTGCCGGTGGATGATCGGGAGTATGAGGACGTCCACTTGCTGGACATGGTGGCCTTCGAGCGCCTCGTGCACTACGACATCCCGGCGCTCATGACTGCCCACATCGTCTATCCCAGGGTGGACCCGAATCCCGTGAGTTTCTCGCCGTTCTGGCTACGGGAAGTCCTTCGCACTCGCCTGGGATTCAGGGGCGCGATCTTCAGCGACGATCTTTCCATGGCCGGTGCCCATGTGATCGGGGATATGCCGGAACGGGCCCGCAAGGCCATCTCCGCCGGTTGTGACATGGTCCTGGTATGCAATGACCCCGCAAGCGCCGATGCCGTACTGGATGCAGGCATTCCGCATGATGACCCGGTGGCCCATTTGCGCCTCGCACGGCTGCACGGGCGACACCCCGTGAATCGCCGTGATTTGCTGGCGAGCGTGGACTATCATCAGGCCCGCGCCATGGTGGACAAGCTGGTATAGGAGTTTAAAATCCGGTTTTCAACCGCACCTATCGTGGATGAACCGTTGTCCCCTCCCGGCGAGCGCACCAAGATGATCAAGCCCCTGCCGAAGCTCCGGCTCGAGAGTTTCAACAATCTCACAAAGACCCTGAGCTTCAATATCTACGATATCTGCTTTGCGCCCGGCGTGGAGGGACAGAAGCAGTACATCGAGTACATCGACGAAGTCTACAACTCCGAGCGTCTGACCAAGATTCTTACGGATGTGGCGGAGATCATCGGTGCCAACATTCTGAATATTGCTCATCAGGACTACGAGCCGGAAGGAGCGAGCGTGACCATGCTCATTTCCGAATCACCGATGAAACAGCACCGGATCGACAAGTCCGAGCGTCCGGGGCCGCTTCCCGAGGATGTAGTTGCCCATCTGGACAAGAGCCACCTCACGGTCCACACCTATCCCGAGAAGCATCCGGACAATGGCATCAGCACCTTCCGCGCGGACATCGATGTGTCCACCTGCGGGGAAATCTCGCCGCTGAAGGCGCTCAATTTCCTGATCCACAGCTTCGAATCGGATATCGTCATCGCCGACTACCGGGTGCGCGGATTCACCCGGGATGTGAAGGGCCGCAAACACTACATCGACCACAAGATCGATTCGATTCAGAACTTCGTGGACAAGGACACGCTGGACCGCTACCAGGCGGTGGACGTGAACGTGTACCAGGAGAACATTTTCCACACGAAGATGATGCTCAAGGAGTTCAAGCTCGACGACTATCTGTTCGAGATTGACGAATCCGATCTCAAGGCGAGCGAGCGACGCCGTGTGACGAGTCGCCTGCAGCGGGAAATGAGAGAAATTTTCTACGGCAAGAATGTGGCTACCTAGGCCAGTGGGATACAATCCCTTTAAAAAACAAGTGGTTGCAGGATACTGTTCTCCGGACCCCGGTCCACTGAGCACTATTACCATTTTCCCCCAAAAAGGCGCCTGTACAGGCCGAATTCGAGGTACTACCATTCCGCTTACAAGAATATAACGACGATCGTCACCGGTCGAAACCGCAGCACGGAGGTCGCGGAGCATCATGGGCGGCGTCGGGGTGCTGCGTCCGCAGGATGGGGATATCATTGTATTGGGCAGATGCAGCCTGCCCCTGCTGGATGACGATTATGCAGGAAACAGAAGATAACAGTACGAAAAAGAAGGTCCATGTGCTGGACCTGCAGAAGGGTATGTACGTGGCCGAACTGGATCGGCCCTGGGTAGAAACCCCGTTTATGTTTCAGGGTTTCGAAATAAACGATCAGGAGCAGATCGATACCCTAAAAAAACACTGTGAGTATGTCTATATCGACGTGGAGCAGGGCGTGGATTTCATGCCCAAGACCCACGCAACGGCCTCCCTCAATCGCGCCCGTGTTCTCGAGGAGCGCGACAAGAAGATCTCCAGCGAAGTGCGGCGCCTGGCGGAAGCCGATGCGGCGAAACCGAGCCGCCGACCCTATCTGGACGAAACCACCTTCGAGGACGAGCTCGAGACCGCAAAGGGGATCGAGAGTGAGGCGCGCGACACCATGCGTGCCGCCGTCGAACACGTAGAAAAGGGCAAGAAGGTGGATCTGGAAGCGGCCAATCGCGCCGTAACCCGCATGGTCGAAAGTATCGTGCGCAATCCGGACGCCCTTGTGTGTCTGAGCCACCTTAAGGACGTCAACGAATACACCGCGCTGCACAGTATCCGCTCAGGCATCATCGCCCTGGCCTTTGGTCGCCACCTGGCCCTGAGCCGTGAGGAACTGCGCGTGGTAGGGATGGGTGCCCTGCTGCACGACGTTGGCATGGCCAAACTGCCACATGAACTGCTGGAGAAGAATTCCGGCCTGACCGTGGACGAGTTTCAGACCATGACCCAGCATGTGAAATGGGGCCTGGACATCATCGCGGACTCTGGCGGTCTCCCCGCCGGCGCCGTGGAAATGATCGAACAGCATCACGAGCGCTCCGACGGGAGCGGGTATCCGGGGCACTACCGCGCGCAAGGTATCAGCCCGGCGGGATCCATTGCGGCCATCGTCGACGTCTACGACGCCATTACCAGTGATCGCAACTATAGTGGCGGCCTGTCTCC
>JARRJV010000035.1 GCA_037388825.1 Acidiferrobacteraceae bacterium
CCCTCGGTCATGGTGTCGGACAGCTGCGGCATTTTTACGGTGTAGGCTTCGGCCATTTCTTGTCTCGATAGTCCTGGATTTAAAGAATGGATGGAATTGGATCAGATCAGATCCGGCCCAGGCACTTGAGCGCGCCCTGGTACACATCTTCCACGTCGGGAATGGCTTCCTTTTCCAGCTTCGCGTTGTAGGGCACAGGTACGTCCGCCGCATGCACGCGGATCGGCTGTGCGTCTAGCGCGTAGAAACAGTCCTCGGTCACGGTGGCGATGATCTCCGCGCCTACGCCCACCGGCGCCTCGTCTTCTTCCGCGATGACCACGTGATGGGTCTTTTCCACCGATCGCCGAATGGCCTCTCGGTCCAGGGGCTTGAGTGAACGCAGATCCAGCACCTCGGCGCTGATCCCGTCCTTGGCCAGCTTCTCCGCCGCCCCCAGGCAAAGATGCACGTTGTAGTTGTAGCCAATCAGGGTGATGTCGGTGCCGTGGCGCACGATCTCGGCGCCTTCCAGCGGACGGAAGAATTCCTCGTCAGGAATGTCTTCCTTCATGTTGTACATGCGCTCGTGCTCGATGATCACCACAGGATCATTGCAGCGCACCGCCGACTTCAGCATGCCGTAGGCATCCAGGGGCCCGCGCGGGGTTACAACCCGCAGACCGGCCGTACTCATAAACATCCGCGCCAGTCGCGCGGAATGTTGCGCGGCCAACTGGTGTGCCGTACCACCCGGGGTTCGGATCACCAGCGGGCACTGTACGCGCCCTCCCGACATGTAACGGATCTTGGCGGCGGCATTAATAATGGTATCCAACGCCAGCAGAGCGAAGTTGATGGACATGATTTCCACGATCGGGCGCACGCCCACCATGGAGGCACCGATACCGATGCCGGTATAGGAGTTCTCCGAGATCGGGGTATCGATTACGCGCTCAGCACCGTACTTGTCGAACAGGCCCAGCGTCGCCTTGTAGGTTCCGCCGGCAACGCCAATGTCCTCGCCCATGGCAATGACCATCTTGTCGTTTGCCATCTCTTCGTCGTGGGCACGCCGGATGGCCTCCCAATATGCAGTCTCGGCCACGCTCAAACTCCTTCGTTCACCAGCGGTCCGATCCAGCGCGGATCGGGGTTATCATCCAGCACGTACTTGTTCAGGTCCTCCACGCGCGGTTCGGGGCTTTCCTCGGCGAACTTGATGATGTCGTTCTCGAGCTCGTTGTCGATCTCCTTCTCCCAGGACTTGATCTCGTCGTCGGTGACGACACCCTTTTCCCTCAGCTTCGCGGAATAAATCCGGATCGGGTCGCGCTTCTCCCATTCCGCTTCCTCCTCCTTGGTGCGATACCCCTTGGCGTCGGACATGGAATGACCGCGGAAACGGTAGGTCATGAACTCGATGAAATACGGGCCCTTGCCGCTGCGCACGTAGTCGACGGCCTTCTTCGCCGCCGGCATGACCTCCTCAATGTCCATGCCATCATGCTGGCTCGCCTCCATGTTGTAGCCGCACACGCGCTTGTACTGGTCGACTACGGCCGTGGAACGATCGATGTGGGTACCGATTGCATACTGGTTGTTCTCGCACACAAACAGTACGGGAAGCTTCCATACCGAGGCCATGTTCATGGTCTCGTGGAAGGTCCCCTGATTGTTGGCACCGTCGCCCAGGAAACAAATGGCGATCTGGTCCGTACCCTTGTGCTTGCAACCCATGGCCAGACCGGCGGCCAGAGGGAAAGGCTGTCCGACCAGGGCGTAGCCGCCCATGAAATTCACCGTCGGGTCGAAAATGTGCATGGAGCCGCCGCGACCGCGGCTGGATCCGGTCTCCTTGCCGTACAGTTCCGCCATCACCTCGCGCGGCTGGGCGCCAGACTTGATCGCATGGACGTGATCCCGATAACCGGTGATCACGTAGTCGTGACCGGGCTTCGCCATCTCCATGACACCGGTCGCGACCGCCTCCTGGCCGGAGTACAGGTGCAGAAATCCGCCGATTTTCCGTTCCATATAGGCCTCGAAACAGCGGTCTTCGAACCGGCGAAAGAAAATCATCTCGCGCAACAGGCGCTTTTGGTCGTCGGCTTTCATGGGTCTCCTTAAACTGGAACGGTGGGGTTGTGCTGAAACGACCGGGATTTTTCTTGTCGATCCGATATGCGCAATCGACTTCGCCCCGGGGCTGCGAGCGGGGGCTATGATCGTTTTTTTCATTTTTGAGGTCAAGGCGAGGGGAAAAACAGGCTGCCGGTGACGCACCACGACAGGGCGCCGTATTTCAGGTCCGACCGGGTCGGGGAGATAGCCGAACAGCGGCCCTTGCCGCATCTCCCCGATTCTGTACCATTCATACAAGTGCTGCTTACGTTGCGGCCGCTAGACGCTACACTGTTCCTGATTCCAACGAATATTGCACTGGGCACATATAGTTGACTGCGAACATCGCCGAACAATGGCTGGACGAAATGGCCCGATCCACCAACGAGCAGGATTTTGATGCCCTGCTGGATCTGCTGTCAGACCACATCCGCCTCCTGGGAAAAAGCGACCAGGACACCGTAGACCAGGAAGAATGGCTACGGCGGCGTAAGCTGGAATTTCAGAGCCGCACACCCAAGCAGGTTTCCTACGCGCCGCCCCAGATGAAGGCCAACCTCCCCGGGCGCCTGATGTTCCGCACCGTTGAGACCGTCCGGACCGGCAACGGACCTTCCCGATGCAGCCCGGTGGAGATCATCATCCAACAGGAAGAGGCTGGTAAATGGCGCGCCCTGCAGCAACGTCCCCTTTCCGATTCCAATCTGCAGAAGCAATCTCCCCGCCTCGCGAAGGCTTGAATTCCCCCGGGCCCTGCCTTAGGCTAGGCGCCCTACAGATTTGGTCAACTATTCAGTCTTTCGGCCCAATCGGACCATAAAAAAGAGGAACAACCATGAAGAACCCGTTGGATTCCATCACCGGAACGATTATTTCCGGACTCGTGCTCACCGTTATTCTCTATTTCATCGTGTCGAAATTCCTGCTCCCGCCCATGGCCGGCTGAAGCGCTGCCTGCAAAAGAGACCGACACATAGCAACAATCAAGAACATTTCTACTCAAGGATAACGTCATGGATCTCCCAATCGATCGTTGGTTACACATCCTCGCCGGCATCACCTGGATCGGCCTGCTCTACTACTTCAACTTCGTGCAGGTCCCGTCCGTCGCCCAGGCCAAGTCCCAGGGTGTCAACGGCGAAATCGTCCCCAAGGTGATTGCGCCCCGCGCACTCCTTTGGTTCCGCTGGGCAGCCGTGGCCACCTGGCTGACCGGTGCCTACTACCTGGAACGCAAATGGGGGCTGGGCAATGCCTTCCTGCTCAAGGGACACGCGGCCACTATCGGTACTGGCGCCTGGCTCGGCACCATCATGCTGTTCAACGTCTGGGTTCTGATCTGGCCGAACCAGAAGAAGGTTCTAGGTATGGTCGAAGCCACGGACGAACAGAAGGCCAGGGGAGCGCGCGTGGCACTGCTGGCTTCCCGCACAAACACCATGCTTTCCATTCCCATGGTCTTCTTCATGGTCGCGGGCGGCCACGCACCGGCGCTGTTTTAGGGACCGGTCGGAACATAGCCCCAGGCCCGGCCCCGTGCCGGGCTTGCTGTTTCTGAAGGCTTGGCACGCGATTCATTAGGGACTACTATTCCGCTTTGACTTTCGATGGCGTCCTGCATGCAGGGCGCTTTTCTGTTTTATGACGCAAGAATCGCATCTGATGCATACCTACAATCGCCTGCCGGTCGCCCTCACCCGCGGTGAAGGCGCGAGCGTGTGGGACACCGATGGCCGCGAGTTTCTGGACGCGATGACGGGTATCGCGGTGTGCAGTCTGGGTCACGCGCACCCGGCGGTTGCCGACGCCATCTGCAAACAGGCCGGCACTCTCATGCATACCTCCAACTGGTACCGCATTCCCTTGCAGGAACAGCTGGCCGATGCCTTGTGCGAGCGCACGGGCCTGCAAAGCGTGTTCTTCGGAAACTCCGGCGCCGAGGCGAATGAGGCCGCCATCAAACTGGCCCGCCTCTATGGCCACGGGCGTGAGGTCCGGGAGCCCACCATCATCGTCACCGAACAGAGCTTCCACGGGCGCACCATGGCTACCCTCACCGCTACCGGCAGCCGCAAGGTGCAGGCCGGGTTCGAGCCGCTGCTCAAGGGATTCAGCCGGGTGCCCTATGGCGATCTGGACGCCGTGCGCCACGTGGCCGCGAACGCAAACAACGTCGTGGCCGTGCTGGTAGAGCCAGTGCTGGGCGAAGGTGGCGTTGTGCTTCCACCGGAGGGCTATCTCGCGGGCCTGCGAGGGATTTGCGACGAAAACGACTGGTTGCTCATGGTGGACGAAATCCAGACCGGTATGTGCCGGACCGGGCGCTGGTTCGCCTACCAGCACGAAGACATCCAGCCGGACGTGATCACCGTAGCGAAATCGCTGGGCAACGGCTTCCCCATTGGCGCCTGTCTGGCGGGCGGCAAGGCGGCCGAGGTGCTCGGGCCCGGAAAACACGGATCCACCTTTGGCGGGAATCCGCTGGCCTGTGCCGCCGCCCTGGCTGTGGTGGACGTAATGGGCCGCGAACAGCTTGACCAGCGCGCCACGATCCTGGGCAAAAACATGCTCGACGGACTCCGGAACGGACTGCAAGATGTCAACGGCGTGGTTTCCGTTCGCGGCAAGGGTCTGATGCTCGGAATCGAACTGGACCGGGACTGTCTGCCCATCATGGCGGCCGGGCTGGAACAGGGCCTGTTGCTCAACGTCACGGCGGGAAATGTCGTACGCCTCCTGCCTCCGCTGATCCTCACTGACGATCAGGCAGACCGGATCGTCACCGGTACGGTAGCCGTCGTGAAGGCATTCCTGGGGGCGGCGTGAAACTGCGTCACTTCCTGACCCTGAGCGATCTCACGTCCGACGAACTGCGGACCCTGATTCGGCGTGCGAGCGAACTCAAGGCCTTGCACAAGCGCGGCGAACTCTACCGACCCCTGCGGGCACGCACCCTGGCCATGGTGTTCGACAAGTCTTCGACCCGGACGCGGGTGTCGTTCGAGGCCGGGATGGCACAACTGGGTGGTGACTCCATGTTTCTCTCGCCGCGGGATCTGCAGCTTGGACGTGGGGAACCGATCGAGGATACGTCCCGGGTCATGTCACGGATGGTCGATGTCATTGTCATCCGTACGCACGAGCACGCCACGGTGACCACGTTTGCCCAACATTCCGTCGTCCCGGTCGTCAACGCGCTGACCGATCGCTTCCACCCGTGCCAGTTGCTGGCGGACATGCAGACCTACCTGGAACACCGTGGAGATATCACCGGGCGTACGGCGGTCTGGATTGGGGACGGCAACAACGTGTGTCACTCGTGGATGAACGCGGCGCGCTTGCTTGATTTCACCCTCGTCGTCTCCACCCCGGCCGGATACGAACCGGATGCCGAGCTGGTCGCCGACTGCGGCCGGAATGTGCGACTGGTTTCCGATCCACGCGAGGCGGCAAAGGGAGCGGAGGTCGTCGTCACCGACACCTGGGCCAGCATGGGACAGGAAGGGGAGAAGGCGGAACGCGCGGCCGCATTCCAGGGATACCGGGTAGACGACAAAATCATGGCCCAGGCGGCGCCGGATGCCCTGTTTATGCACTGCCTGCCGGCCTATCGCGGGTCCGAGGTGACCGCTGAAGTCCTGGATGGCGCGCAGAGCGTGGTCTGGGACGAGGCGGAAAATCGTCTGCACGCACAAAAGGCGCTGCTGGAGTTCCTCCTGGTCGGCACGCCGGGCTGATCGGGGCACAGAAATCAGAAAAAGTGCCCAAATTCGCGGTTTTCAGCGGTGGCACGACCAGGCTGCCCACCCCGGGCAGATGGACTATAGTCAGTAACAGTCCGCCGCATTCCACGGCGAACCCAGGCAACAGAACAAAACAGATCCACGGGAACGACGGGATGGAGAACAGACATCTTCGCGTTTTGGTAGTAGACGACTCTCCGGACGACGCCGAGCTTCCGATCAAGACCCTGCGTGACGCAGGCTACCGCGTAAAATCCCAGCGCGTTTACAACCTCACCGGCATGGAATCCATGCTGCAAAAGGAGCCGTGGGACATTGTCCTCTCGGAATACTCGCTCTTGCAGTTCAGCGCACACATGTGCCTGGATCTCCTGCGCCGGAAAGATCTCGACACGCCGGTACTGGTGCTGACCCGATCAATCAGCGACCACGATTTCGCTGAGATCATCTCGGCCGGCGCGCGCGACGTAATTCGCAAGAACTACAGCACACGACTGATCCCGGCCATCGAGCGCGAACTCGACGTTGTCGAGCTCAAGCGCCAGCTCAAGGCCGCGCAGGACAAGGTGGCCGAAATGGAGGGCCAGAACAGCGCCATCGTATCCGGAACCCAGGAGGCCGTCTGCTACTGCCACGATGGCATGCACATCAAGGCGAACCAGGCCTACCTCTCACTGTTTGGTTACACGGGCATGGATGAACTGGAAACCATCCCGGTCCTGAACCTCATCCAGAAAAAGGACCAGCCAGAGTTCAAGAACTATCTGAAGAAAGCCGCGCGCAACCAGGCTCCGGAAAACCCGCTTGAACTGGGCGCCATCTGCAAGGACGGGAAAACACGCCAGCTGGCAGCGCGGTTCTCGACAGTGTCCCTGAATAACGAAGACTGTATTCAGATTACGTTCGACGACATCTCCCAGCGCAAGGCCACCGAAGACCGTCTCCAGTTCCTGACCCAACGTGATCCCCTGACCGGCCTGTACAACCGGCATTTCTTTGGAACGCAATTGACGCGCGCCTGGAAGGCGGCGCGCGACGGCAACGCGCCGGCGGCCCTGATCTACTTCAATCTGGTGCAGCTGCGAGGGATCAACAGCGAGTATGGCTATACGGTCGGGGACGGAATCCTGCTAAAGGTTGCGAAGACGCTTCGCGAACATCTGGGCGAGAACAGACTGCTTGCGCGATTCGGCGACGAGGAAATCACCGTCTTGCTGGAAGGAAACGATGCGGGCAATGCCGACGCGCTTGCGAGGGAACTCGAGGATCGAATCCACGGGCTGTCCATCACCGCGGAGAACAAGAAGGTGAATTGCAAGGCCGCTGTCGCGGTGGTACCCGTGGACGAATTGCTCGACAGTGGACAGGCCGCGATTTCCCGGGCCCTGGAATTGACCGCCGCACAGAGGAAACCGGCTGCTCCTCCACCACCACCTGCGCCCGAAGCGAGGGCCGAAGAGCCTGCGGCACCGACCCCACCGGAACCGCTATCAATGGAAGTCGTGGCCCCACCCGCGCCCGAGCCGGAACCGCAGACGGAGCTGACCGTTTCCTCTCCGACGCCAGTCGTTCCGGAACCGGATAACGAAACAGTCATTGCCGCGGCTCTTGCCAATGACGGGTTCCGCCTGGTCTACCAGCCCATCGTCAGCCTCGCCGGTGAGGCGGATGAACTGTTCGAAGTTCTGGTTCGAATGGTCGGCCCCAACGGCGAACTCGTACCGCCGCGGGACTTCATGCCCGCCGCGCACAAATCGGGGCAAATCGCAGAAATCGATTCCTGGGTCGCGCAACGAACCATCGAGTCCCTTGCCGCCACGAAAAACGAGGGTCGCAAGATCATCTACTTTGTCAACGTTTCGGTCGCGTCTCTGCGCAATAAGGATCTTGCACCGCAGATCATGGAAGGCCTCAAGTCGCACGGACTCGACGCCCGGCAACTCGTCCTTGAGTTCTCCCAGAATGAGATCGCGGACGCGATGGATGAGTTGACTACCTTTGCCACCGCGATGAAGAAGATCGGTTGCCGGCTTTCGATCGACAACGCCGGTGCGGTTGCCGATATTCTCGCCAAGCTTCCCCCCGAGTCGGTTCACTATCTCAAATTTGACGGAAACGTTGTGAAAGAACTGATGAATTCGGAAGACACGGAGGCACTGGAATCTGTCATCGAAACCGCGCGGCAGCACGGGATTCGGACCGTCGCAACGCATATCGAGGATGCGGAAAGCCTCGCCGATATCTGGAGCCGGGGTTTCGACTACGTCCAGGGCCACTACTTCCAGCAGCCGGAGACGGAACTCACGTACGAATTCTCTGCCGGCGATGAGGCCACTCTCGCCACGGACGAAGTGACATCCCGGCCCTGGTCCGTCAGCTAAACGCTCGTCAATCCGGTACCTCCACACCGCAATCCGCTTTGCCCGGGCAAATATCCACGGTCGCGCCGGGGTGATTGCTCGTCAGCCGATTGCCGCTTGTGTACACTTTTGTTCCTGCAGTTTGACTGGTACCCGAACCCCCATGCGCATTCGCCACTACGGAAGTCCGCCCGGCAATCGTAACGACTGGAAAACGATCAAGACCCTGATCCCGTACGTATGGGAGTTTCGCGGCCGTGTGGCGCTTGCCCTGCTGCTCCTGGCCGGCGCAAAGCTCGCGAACGTTGCGGTGCCGCTCGTCCTCAAACAGATCGTCGACTCCCTGAGCCATCCCGGAGCGGTTCTGGTACTCCCCGTCGTGCTTCTGCTGGGCTATGGCGCCCTGCGGTTCTCTACGTCCCTGTTCGGTGAACTGCGAGACGTGGTTTTCGCAAAGGTCACCCAACGATCGATTCGGAGGATCGCCCTCAAGACATTTCGCCATCTGCATCAGCTGTCCCTGCGCTTCCACCTCGAACGCCAGACCGGCGGCGTCTCGCGGGACATCGAGCGCGGAACGGCCGGGATCCGCTTTCTGCTCAACTTCATGCTGTTCAACATCCTGCCCACCCTGCTGGAAATCGGTCTGGTCTCGGGAATCCTGCTGTTCAAGTACGATGCGATCTTCACAATCGTGATCATCGCCACGCTGATCGCCTATATCATTTTTACCCTGCTGATCACCGAATGGCGTATGGTCTTCCGCCGCAACATGAACGAGATGGATTCCCGCGCCAACACCACGGCCATCGACAGCCTCATCAACTACGAAACGGTGAAATACTTCGGTAACGAGGAGTATGAGGCCCGGCGCTACGACTCGAACATGAAGCTTTGGGAATCCGCTGCGATTCGCAACCAGACCTCCCTTTCCCTGCTCAACTCCGGCCAGGGAGCGATTATCGCCGTCGGCGTAACCATCCTGATGATGCTGGCCGGCCAGGGCGTCGTCAGCGGGCGCATGACCATTGGCGATCTTGTCATGGTGAACGCCTTTCTGCTCCAGCTATACATGCCCCTGCATTTTCTCGGCTTCGTATACCGCGAGATCCGGCATTCCCTGGCGGACATGGAACGCATGTTCCATCTCCTCGAATCCAGCGCGGAAATAGAAGACAAACCCGGAGCCCCTGACCTGCAGGTGACTGCCGGCGTCGTGGGCTTCGAGCATGTCGACTTCTCCTATGAGGCCAATCGCCAGATTCTGCACGACGTGAGCTTCGATGTGCCTTCCGGACACAAAGTCGCGATCGTCGGCCACAGCGGTGCGGGCAAGTCGACGATCTCACGGCTTCTGTTCCGTTTCTATGATGTGAGTGGAGGGCGGATCACCATTGATGGACAGGATATTCGGGGCGTCACCCAGCGCAGCGTACGCGCTGCCATCGGCATCGTTCCACAGGATACGGTGTTGTTCAATGACAGCATTTTCTACAACATCGCCTATGGCAATCCTGACGCCAGCGACGAGCAGGTATTCCGTGCCGCCCGCCACGCCCATATTCACGAGTTCGTGGAATCGCTGCCGGACCGCTACGACACCATCGTCGGGGAACGTGGACTGAAACTCTCCGGAGGAGAGAAGCAGCGCGTGGCCATTGCCCGCACGATACTGCGGGATCCGCGAATCCTGGTATTCGATGAAGCCACGTCCGCCCTGGATTCCAAGACGGAAAAGGGAATCCAGGCCGAGCTGCGCGAGATCGCGAAGGAACATACAACGCTGGTGATCGCCCATCGCCTGTCCACCATCATGGACGCAGACCAGATTCTGGTGATGGATCAGGGACGTATTGTGGAACGCGGGACGCACCAGGAATTGTTGGCGCGGACGGGACTCTATGCGCAGATGTGGTCACTGCAGCTACAGGAAGAACACGAGCAGAAGGACGCAGTCGACGAGTCTATTCGGGCGTAGCCTTTCGGGCAGGCGGGTAGGCAGCCAGCGACGTAGCCCACGGCGACTGGACCATCCACGGAATCAGATTCGCGGGTGGCACCGGTGTACTGATGAAATAGCCTTGCGCACTGTCGCAGCCGAGGTCCGCCAGCAGATTCAGGGTCTCCAGCGATTCCACACCTTCTGCCACCACTTTCATACCCAGGTTGTGTGCCAGATCGATACTGGTCCGCACGATGGTCGCGTCGTTCCGGTCTTCCACCATGCCCGCCACGAAAGAACGGTCGATCTTGACGCATCGGACGGGTAGCTGCTTCAAATAGGACAAAGAGGAATACCCCGTACCAAAATCGTCGATCGTCAGCGTAACGCCCAGAGCCGCGATCCGGTGCAGCACGTCCAGGGTACGAACCGGGTCGTCCATGATCGTGCTCTCGGTGATTTCGATTTCCAGCATGCCCGCAAGCACGGAGTATTGGTCCAGAAGCGAAGCAATCTGCCCCACGATTTGTGGATCCTTCAGATCCTGGGTCGACAGATTCACCGCCACCGGGATGGAGTATCCATGGTCTCGCCAATCGCGATGCTGTTTCAGGGCCTCATTCAGGGCAAGACTGGTCAGTTCGCGAATCTGCCCCGTCTGCTCAAGCAGGGGAATAAAGACATCCGGCGTCGCCACGTCCTGTCCGGATCGCTGCCAGCGCGCCAGCATCTCGACGCCTTCGACCCGGTTCTGCGACATTCCGACCTTTGGCTGATAGAAAAACGTGAATTCCTTGATTCCGGAGGCGCGCCGAAGATCGCTCACCAGGTCCAGCTGGCTGTCCCGGTCGTATTCCCGCTCGTATACGGCGTAGCCGGTTTTTGAGCGCTTCGCCGCATACATGGCGATATCCGCCTTCTGCATCAGGGCGGTCGCACTGTTTCCGTGATCCGGATATCCGGCAAGACCGAAGCTGGCGCCGATGTAGATCTTCCTCGATCCCGTGTCGAAAGGCTCTTTCAGGGCATCGAGTACATTCCGGACCAGCTTGCCGGCAGCAGGTTCATCTGTGGATTGAAGGAGTAGGGCGTACTCGTCACCGCCCAGCATTGCCACCGTATCACTTTCCCGCAGGTGGTTGAGCAGTCGGAGCCCGACCTGCTGCAGGATACTGTCCCCAACCTGATGGCCCAGCGTATCGTTGATCTCCTTGAAGCGGTCCAGATCCATGATGGCCACCATGAAGGGTTTCTTCTGGCGCTTGGCCCACAGGATGGCCTGTTCCAGCCGATCGTTGAACAATGCGCGGTTCGGCAATTTGGTCAACGTGTCCATAAACGCCATCTTCTCCAGGCTCTCGTACAGACCCCGGAGTTTCATGGTCATCTCGTTGAATCCCTCCGCCAGTTCGTAGACTTCCGCATTGCCACTGGCTACGAGACGCCGCCCCAGCTGACTCCGATCCTCCCGGATCTTGCGCACGTGCAAGGTGAGTTCCGTCAGCGGATCCAGCGTCGTCCGTTGCAGAACGCGCATGAACAGAAGGATGGTCAGTAGCGTAACCGCGGCCGCGGCAATCATGACGACATAGCTGGTTTTTTGCAGCGCGCTGATGGTTTCCGCAATGTCATGCACTACGGTGACCTTCACTGGCGTTCCGTGCAGGGAAATGCCCAGAGGCACATCGACTGTGATCAGGCCGTCCTTGTCCCTCTTGCGTGGCGACCCGTCTTCCGACTGGAATGCAATCACGCCGTTGCGGAACACGATGCGCCCGGACATATGCATGTCTTTCAGGGCGTTCCCGATTTCGGATACCGGATCCGCCACGATCTGTGCGAACGTATACCTTCCGGCGTCGCCGATACGCGAAAACAGGACATAGAAAAGTTGTCCGTCGACGATACAAGTAGCGGCTCTCCGCTTGGCGAGAGCGGCTGTGCCCTTTCCACCGAAGCCGTTCCGGACCTCGGGGCACATGGAGGCCGTCAGACCGGTGTTCAGCCCGCCACCGATCTCCACCGGATGCTTAAGCTCCGAGTCGTAGAGAAACACGGCCTGAACGGAATCCGTATCGGAGGTCAGGTCATCGATTCGCAGGCCTCCAAAGGCCCGGGGGCCGGTCAGGACTTGCCCACCAAGGCTGCGACGATGCGCAAAGGCCCGATCCGACAGGCGCTGGGCAACGACATCCATTTCTTTTTGCAGGCGGTGCTGGACGTCCCGGAGTTTCGCGGTAACGATATTGCGGATCAGCTGTTGCTGACTGGCGAGTACGTTCTTCTTGTAGACCTCGCCACTGACATAGACCAATATCATGGCCAGGTTGCCCATGATATAGATTGCACCGGCGAGGATCAGGCGTACGGAGATTCGGTTCATTCCCTATCCAGCATAGCATCCCTGCCGCTCCGTGCCCGTCAATTGCCCGCACCGACCGACGACCAAACCCCTGTTGATTGCGGCAGCATCTACCGATCAGACCGGCTAGCGGACTGCGGGAAAACCTTCTGGCATGCCGTTTCGGGTTAGGACGATCTGCCACAACTGGTTTTCGCGGCACCGGAACAGGCCAGCGCTGGACAAGATGTAGAATTTCCACATGCGGTAGAAGCGCTGGTCGTAATCCGATTTCAGCTTGTCCCAGTTCTCGTCGAATCGGCTCCACCAGCTCATCAGCGTCCGGTCGTAGTCCGGGCCGAAGTTGTGCCAGTCCTCCATGACGAACCGCCGCTCGATACTTTTCCCGATCTGGGCGATGGAGGGCAACATGGAATTGGGGAAAATGTACTTTCGAATCCACGGATCTGTATCCCGAACCGAGTAATTACCCCCGATGGTGTGCAAGAGAAATCGCCCATCTTTGGTCAGAAGGCGCCGGACGGCGTCTATATAAGTACCATAGTTCTTGTATCCCACGTGCTCGAACATGCCGATGGAGTAGATTCGGTCGAATTGACCCTGGGTGGAACGGTAGTCTTCCAGACGGATATCCACCGGCAGTCCCGCGCATCGGTCGCGCGCCAGCTTCGCCTGCTCCGCCGAAATGGTCACGCCGACGACCTCTGCCCCGTATCTCTCGGCAACAAACTGCGCCGCGCCGCCCCAGCCACAACCCACATCAAGAACGCGCATGCCCGGCTGAATATCCAGCTTGCGACAGATCAGATCCAGTTTGGCTTCCTGGGCCTCGTCCAGGGTATCGGCCTCCTTCCAGTACCCGCAGCTGTACATCATCCGGTCGCCCAGCATGATTTCGTACAGCCGATTGCCGACATCGTAGTGTTTGCGACCGACTTCGTACGCACGCCGACGGGTCTGGAGATTGAACAGGCGCGCGCCCATGGCGTGCCACAACATTCCCAGGGTGCGAACGTGTTGATCGAGGCGGGCACGCACCAGGCGAAGGATCAACTCATCCAGCCGCGGACTGTCCCACCAGCCGTCCATGAACGACTCACCGAAACCGAGCGTGCCCTCGGCGAGCCAGCGGGTAAATGCGCGGTCGTCGTGGACCTGAATATCCCAGGGGCGGTCACCGTTGATCTGCACGTCCGCCGTCGCGAATAATTCTTCTGCCTTTTTCTGGTATCGGCCTTGGGGCATCCGTCACCTCCCATTCGGGCTCGTTACTGGCTCAGAAAAGAGACCCCCATTGATAAACGATTCATGTGACCTTGGCAAGACAGTGAGCCCCGGCTCGGCCACCACGTGGCCGATGGTGGCGGAAAACGGGTAAGATATGCGCGCCCCTGGGCACCCGTTCAATTTTTCCGGACCCCGCATCCATGTCAAAGAGCAACAAACAGAATCGGAAGACCCCGTCCTCTTCCCGCGCGCAGAGCGCCGATATCCACGATCTGTACCAACAGTCCGTTCAGGCGCCGGAAGCGGATATCGAATTTTTCACTGAAACCTATGAACAACTTCGCGGGAAGAAACCCCTCACTATGCGCGAGGATTTTTGCGGTACCGCGCTGTTGTCCGTGGAGTGGTGCCAGAGTGATCCGGAACGACTCGCCTTCGGCATCGACCTATCGGAAGAGACCCTGGACTGGGGGCGCGAACACAATATCATCCCCGCCGGCGAATCCGTGGCACAACGCATCACCCTGCGCCATGGCAACGTCCTTGATCCGGTGGAGGAAAAAGTTGACATCACCTGCGCCCTGAATTTCAGCTACTGCATATTCAAGACCCGGGACCTGCTTCGACAGTATTTTGAAAACGCACGTGCCGGACTGGCCCCGGATGGAATCCTGGTCCTCGATCTTTTCGGCGGGACAGAAACCATCGACATCCTCGAGGAAGAACGGGATGTGGATGACGCGGATTTCACCTATGTGTGGGACCAGGACCGATACAACCCCATCACGAATGAAATTCTCTGCTACATCCATTTCAACTTCCCCGACGGCTCGAAGTTGGAACGTGCCTTCACCTATGACTGGCGCCTGTGGACGATCCCCGAAGTGCGCGAAATTCTGACCGAGGCCGGATTCAGCAAGGTGCACGTCTACTGGGAAGAATTCGAGGAAAGCGACGACGAGGATGACGACGAGCTGGAAGGCACCGGTCGTTACCAGGACGTGGAAGAAGTGGAGAACCAGGAATCCTGGGTGATCTATATCGTGGCTGAACGGTAAGAGAATGGTTCAGGATTCGCCCGCCAGAAAGCGCTGGATGTACCTGCGTGAAAACAGGCGGGCGTCCCAGGATCGGCGACCCAGCAAGGCGCGATGTCGCACCGGAATGACGTAGGTCCACGCCATCACGGAACGTCCCCGGACGTCCTGGATCCTTACCTTTTGGCGGCGATAGATACGACCCTCAAAGATATCCAGCCGTCGCAACTGCGGCGCCGAGATTCCCTCGTACAACACACCCTGCACGCGCTCTCCCGGCATTGGCACCAGGCCTGGATAGCTGTAGCCATGCAAACGATAGCGCCCATAACCGGAGAGTTCGGCTGGTCGCCCGACGGCATGGCGTCCGATCACATGCCGGAATACCTGCGGAAACATCAGGGTGCCATAGGCGAAAAGGCAATGGGGCATGCGTCCGAGTACACTATATATAGACCGGGATGCCAACGGTGCCGGTGCTCATGATTCGTGGGGAAAGTGGTTCAGAAACCAGTCTCCGGCCAGGGCCGCCACCTTCTCCAGGGTACCGGGCTCTTCGAACAGGTGGGTTGCGCCGGGAACGATCACCAGTTCATGGAGCGCGTGCAAGGCTGCGGCGGCCTTCCGGTTCAGTTCGATCACCACGTCGTCATTGCCACCAACGATCAGAAGTACCGGCGCACGAACACGCGCCAACGCATCGCCCGCCAGATCCGGGCGCCCGCCCCGGGAGGCTATGGCAACCACGGGCGAATCGGGTTCGGCGGCCGCCTGCAGCGCCGCTGCGGCGCCGGTACTGGCGCCGAAATAGCCGATTGCCAGATCCCGCGTGGTGTCCTGTTTCTGCAGCCATCGGGTTGCTTCCGCGAGGCGTCGCGTCAGCAGCCCGATATCGAAACGCCGCTCGTAATCACGGTCTTCGGTTTCGGTCAGGAGATCGAATAACAGGGTTGCCATGCCCGCATCGCGCAGCACCTCGGCCACATAGTTGTTACGCGGACTGAGGCGGCTGCTGCCGCTGCCGTGGGCAAACACGACGATGCCATGGGCGCCATCGGGAACTCCCAGCAACCCGGCGTGATCCTGCCCCTCCAGCGGGATCGCGATCTCCTGCACTGCGGCAAGCTTGCTCATGACGAAGAGCCCGTTTCTGCGGGTGTCCGTTCGCGCCGATACTCGTCCAGCATGCGAATCACTTCTTCGTCCGTCAGCTGGTTGAAGACATCGTAGTACGCCCCAACCGCGCCGAGGTAGTACTTGTCCACACTGACGGCGACCACGGCATCGACCTCCTTCTCCAACGCCTCGAAGGTGTCTTTCGGTGCCACCGGGATGGCGACAACGATCCGCCCGGCGTGCCGCCGGCGCGCATCATCGATCGCCGCTCGCATGGTTAGACCGGTGGCGATGCCATCGTCCACGAGAATGGCGGTCTTGCCCTCTACCGGCATGGGCTCGCGACCGGCGAGATAGCGCTCGCGTCTACGGCGGGCTTCCTCGCGCTGTGCCTGGACCTCAGTGCGATACCATTCCGGATCCACGCGTGCGACCTCGGCGGGGTTCGCCACCGGTTTGCCATGTTCGGTGACCGCTCCGATTGCGTATTCGGGGTTATAGGGATGACCAATCTTGCGCGGGATAATGAGGTCCACCGGCCGGTGCAGCGCGCGGGCGATCTCGATCCCCAGAGGTACGCCCCCGCGCGGTAGCGGGTACACCACGGCTTCCTCGCCCTGGACCTTCGGTACCAGCACCTTCGCCAACTGCCTGCCTGCGTCCACGCGGTCTCGAAATCGCATAACTCTTACCTCCGCGCCTGGCAGCCTTACTCTTGCCAGCCGTGCTTGCCCACCGTGACCTGGCGGGCCTCCGGACCTTCCTTGCCCTCGGCCTCGACATAGAACACCTCGGTACCCTCGTGCAGGGTATCGAAATCGCTGTCGATCAGGGCATTCTTGTGGAAATAGAGTTCGCGTCCATCCGGCGTTTCGAGGATGCCATACTCGTCTGCGGGAAATTTTTTCAGCACCCGGGCATGACGCGGAACATCGTGCTCCTTCACATCGCCCCGTTCCTTGCGCGCGTGGTCCTGCAACTGCCGACGGGCCTCGTCAAACACGTCGCGAATGACCACATAGATGTCTTCGTGGGCATGCTTCTCGGGTGGGTTGCGACGCACCACGATTGTCGTAGAACTGATCGAGCTTGTCCGCCTTCTCGCGGATCGCCGCCTCGATCGCGTCGGACTGATCGATGCCGCGCCAAGTAATCTGCAGGGGTAACTTCATAGTCGCTCTCCTCGCGCCCGGCTCTATTCCGATTCATCCAGTTCGCAGGTACCGGCCCGTAGCCACACACCGCGTCCCTGGCAGTGCAGCATCTCGCTTCCGGAACAGACGTAACTTCCGACCTCGTAGGAGCGGTTGTTGAAGTAGCACACACCGGTCTCCAGCTCGAGGTCCATGGACAGAAAATCCCGGTCCGTTTCGTCGAAAATCGGCGAGGTACGCTTCTCCGGATCCGGCGCACCCACCTGGTTCGGTCTCTCACTTCCCCCCATTCTCGATACCCCCGCAATCGTCGTTTGATTCATTCAATCGCGGCACCGACGGTTCTGCCTTGATCTGGCTCAAGCCGCATCGGCCAGGAATGGGATCTCAATCTGGAATGGATTGGGTGGTGTAGCGGCTGACACGCAGGGTATGCGACCAGTAGCCCTCCGGGAGTCCAGCCTTTCGCTTCAGTTGGCTGAAAAAATCCCGCGGATCCTGCAAGGATTCCCATACCGATGGCAGGAATGTGCCGCGACGGGCGCCCTCTTCCAGCACCAAGCCGTCCACCCCGGGACGCAACTGGGCGATCAGATCCGCTTCGGACACGAAACTCATGGCCTCGGGCAGACTCAGAATCGAAACATGAATATCCAGGCGCGCGAATTCGGCGTCCGTGAGCGGTGCAAAACGGGGGTCCCGAAATGCCGCCGACCGGGCATTGGCGAATACATCCAGCGCCAACGGCCGCAAGGCCTCCAGGGTGCCGATACAGCCGCGCAATTGGCCGGCAATCTGTAGGGTGACGAAGCTCGCTCGATTTCGACAAAGGGCCTCGTCGAATTGGTCCAGCGACGGTTCCACATGCTCACGTCGCAACTCTTGCTCGATGGCGTCCACCGCCAGATCCAGCACAATCTGGCCCTGCTCCTCGTTCAGCCCGGCTTGATCAGGAAAGGACATAGGCCCCGTACCCCACCACATGGTCTCTCGGCCCGGCGGTGTCGCCGGAATTGCGCAGGTCGACCAGGCGTGCATGCAGACCGCGCTGGCGTGCCTCGAGAAGCAGACCGCTGATGGGCGCGCGCCCGCAGGCCTGTTCATAGCCGATGTCTTCGTAGCGCAGGGACTCGATCGCGGCCGAAGTCGAGCGATCCATTCGCTGCGCGACCCCGTATTCATGATAGTGACTGAGATCGGAACTCACGACGATGAGCGTCTCGTCGCCGCCCCACAGGACTTGCAGCACTTCCGCCACCTCTTCGGCGGAGGCGTCGCCGACAACCAGGGGAACCAGGGAGAACTCTCCCAGTACCTGCTGCAGAAAGGGAAGCTGCACCTCCAGGCTGTGTTCCTGGGCGTGTACATCGGCGCGTTCGCTGACTTGTGGCAGGGACCGCAGTGCCTCGACAGCGTCCGCGTCCACAGGCACGGGCCCCAAAGGGGTTGCGAAGGCATCGGCAGCTGGAAGGGCCAGACCCCGAACCGCAACCCGGTGTGCCGGACCCAGGAGAATTACGCGGCGCACGCGCCCGTTGAGCGGCGTCAGGTGCCGGTACACGCTCGCGGCAACGGGACCGGAATAAATATAGCCGGCGTGAGGGGCGATGACCGCCTTGGGTGTAACGCCCCCGGACTCCGGCACGTCTTTCAAAAGGTGTTCGACCGTGGCGCGCAACTCCTCCGCGCCCGACGGATAGAACAGTCCCGCAACGGCTGCTGGTCGCAATAACGGCATATTGGGCATATGGCTGTTGTGCAAGATGCTCTTGAAAATGCGCCCGATTCAAGGGGATTTCAAGAACGGTCGGGATGTTGAAAGCCGGTGCATGTGCCCGCATTTTCCGGGTATCGCATATGCAGATATCCAGCCCCGATGACTGACTCCCTTCCCAATATCGTCCCCACCCGCTACTGGCACCGCCTGGACGATGGCCGCGTGCAGTGCGATCTGTGTCCGCGCCACTGCCGGCTGCACGAAGGTCAGGCGGGCCTGTGCTATGTCCGGGCGCGGCAAAACGATGAGATCGTGCTCACCAGCTACGGCCGCTCGAGTGGATACTGCATCGATCCGATCGAGAAGAAGCCGCTGAACCATTTCCTGCCCGGCACCCCGGTGCTGTCCTTCGGCACCGCCGGCTGCAACCTGGCGTGCAAGTTCTGCCAGAACTGGGACATCAGCAAGTCTCGCGAAATGGATACCCTGGCAGACCAGGCGTCGCCGGAAACCATCGCCCGCGCCGCCGAAGGCCTGGGGGCGCGCAGCGTTGCCTACACCTACAACGACCCGGTGATCTTTCACGAGTATGCCATTGATGTGGCGAAGGCCTGTCGCGATCGCGGCATCAAGTCCGTGGCGGTCAGCGCCGGCTACGTCGACCCGGAACCGCGGGCCGAGTTCTATCGGTACATGGATGCGGCAAATATTGACCTGAAGGCGTTCGACGAAGACTTCTACTACAAGCTCACGGGTGCACACCTGCAGCCGGTACTCGAAACCCTGCAGTACATCCACAACGAAACCGATGTGTGGCTGGAAATCACAACCCTGTTGATTCCCGGTCACAACGACTCGGAAGAGGAAGTTAGGGACATGAGCCAATGGATCCTCTCGAACCTTGGACCGGACGTGCCGCTGCACTTCTCTGCCTTTCATCCTGACTGGAAGATGCGCGACATCCCGCCAACACCGGCATCCACGCTGGCGCTGGCGCGACGCATCGCCATGGATGCGGGCCTGCACTACGTCTATACGGGAAACGTCCATGACCCGGAAGGCGGCAGCACATGGTGCCCCCATTGTGGCGAGAAACTCATCGGGCGCGACTGGTACGTTCTGGATGAATGGAATCTCGATGAGCAGGGGCGCTGCCGCTCCTGCCAAACGCCCATCGCCGGCGTGTTCGAACCCTCACCCGGCACATGGGGCGCACGCCGTCAGCCGGTACGCCTGAAAGACTACGCAGCCTGAGTCGCACCCCGCCCCCGCTTGACTGACGTCAACGCGGAATCCTGCCTCCACTGGTTTACTCTCTGCTGGCCCAGCAGGTAATTCGGACGTGGACGTGGAAACATCCCCCGCCCATTGGGAACACTTCGATCACGGCGCCGATATCGGTGTTCGCGGTATCGCGCCCACGCTCGCCGGCGCCTTCGAACAGGCGGCCGTGGCCATGACCGCGGCCATGGTGGACCCACAGACCGTCGAGGCGAAAGAAAGGATCGAACTGCAGTGCCAGGCGCCGGATCCGGAACTGCTGTTGGTGGACTGGCTCAACGCACTGGTCTACGAGATGGCGACTCGCAAGATGCTGTTCGTCCGATTCGCCGTGAACATCGAAGGCGAACAACTTCGGGCCAGCGCCTGGGGCGAACCCGTCGACGTGCATCGCCACGAACCCGCGGTGGAGGTCAAGGGCGCAACCTACACCGCATTGCGCGTCCATCAGGACGACGCTGGTCACTGGATCGCGGAGACCGTGATTGATGTGTGAGACGTGTCAGTCCGGGGACCGGAAATGGACCTGAACCGGCTGGAACAACTGGATGCCAATACCTGGCGCGTCGCGCCCCATGGCGCCATGCGCGTGCCCGCGGTGTTTTACGCCAGCAGCGAACTGGTGCGCGACATGGACGAAAAGGTCTACGAACAGGCCTGCAATGTCGCCACCCTGCCCGGCATCGTCACCGCGTCCTATGCCATGCCCGATGCCCACTGGGGCTATGGCTTTCCCATCGGCGGCGTGGCCGCCTTCGAAGCGGCCGAGGGCGGCGTGGTGTCGGCCGGTGGTGTTGGTTTCGATATCTCCTGCGGGGTGCGCACCCTGTTGACCGGGCTCACGCGCCAGGACGTGGAAGAAGTGAAACTGGATCTGGCCAACGCCCTGTACCACACCGTCCCTGCCGGCGTCGGCAGCACCGGGAAGATCAATCTCGATAACGCGCAAATGGATGCCATGCTCAAAGGCGGCGCCGTGTGGGCACTGGAGAACGGCTGGGGACGTACCGAGGACCTGGAACGCATCGAGGAACGCGGCTGCATGGCAGGCGCGGACCCGCGCGCCGTCTCGGCTCATGCCAAGAAACGCCAGCACCGGGAAATGGGTACGCTGGGGTCGGGCAATCACTATCTCGAGGTGCAGCACGTCACCGATATCTACGATCCCGATACTGCCGCCAGATTTGGTCTGCGCGGCGGGGACGTGGTGCTCAGCATCCACTGCGGGTCCCGCGGCCTGGGCCACCAGATCGGAACCGAATTCCTAAAACGCATGGTCACCGAGGCACCGCGCTACGGGCTGTCCCTGCCCGATCGTGAACTGGCCTGCGCGCC
>JARRJV010000036.1 GCA_037388825.1 Acidiferrobacteraceae bacterium
CGGAAGAGGGTGCCGATATCGAGCAGCTCTGGCGTGAAGTCAGGAAGAATCTCTCTGCTTACCTGGCCACACTGGGGCTGGGCAATGTGGAGATCGTGCGTGTAGATGAGGTTCCACGGCAGAGCGCGCGCAGCGGCAAGTTCCGCCAGGTGATCGGGACATCTATGGCGTCCGAGTGATTTTTCTTTAGGTACTCTGGCCCCTTTTCTATGGGCTCAGACCCCAGTTTTCGCCAATGTCTGGAGAAACTGGGATCTGATCCCGGGTTGGATATCGCCCGGCGGTCAGGCCGAGAAGATACTCATCATCCTGCCGACCACTGCGCTACCGGTGAGCAGGATGGAGGCGCCGAGCGCCAACATCGCCACGAGGATCAGGGTCGTCGGGTCGATGCCGACCAGTGCCAGAATTCCCAGCACCGCGGCGCCCAATCCGACCAGCACCTCGGTGCCGATGGCGGCGGTGAGCGCTTCGCGCGCCACACGCTTGGCAAGGTCATGGTCGCCCGAGCCTTCGATCTTCAGCGCGTTGAGCCGTGTTGAAACTCCGCTGCTGAATACCAGGGTGGAGCCGAGCACGATGGTTGCGATCGCCATCAGCGTCGTGGCATCGAGATTCAGCAATGCCAGCACGCCAAGCACGACCGCGGCCACGCCGCCCCCGATCTGGGTGCTGAGCCCGCCGCCGAGTTCGACGTTTTTGATTGCGCCGTTGCCACTGCTCGCGAGGATGCGGGAGTACTCAGCGGCGATCGTCGCTCCGTCCAGGATTAGTGCTGCGCCGAGAGCGATGGACGAGATCGCGATCATTAACCGGGGTGAGATCTGGGCGAGGCCCAGGATCGCCAGCACCAGGGCGGCCGCCCCGGCAACTGCCTCTGTGCTGGAACCGCTGACGACAGCGTGTTCGACGTCCCGATGTTCCTGCGTTAGCGTTGCCATGGTTTACCCTCCAATGTCCTATTGTGTTTCAGGATGGCAGCGGCGGATATCTCACTTGTCACCGCCGCCACCGTTCGTATGCCACTCGCACAAACTGTTAGACGCGATGCGCGATGATTGTTCCCATTCAGCAGGCAACATTCCTTGATCACCATCAACAGACCAGGCCGCTGACGGTGAACATTTTGTATCAGAGTAAAAACTCCGTAACAGCAAGAGTAGAAAGGAGTGAGTGCCCTTCGTTGGACAAGCAAAGGTGACGGAGAGAGCAACATTCAATCCCTCCTTCCCCTTCATTGCTTTCCCCGATTCACACCTCAGTTGCGTTCATCCATACATCATGGATGTTGCACATGGTCAATACATAGATGAGCCCTTTCCGGCCGCTGATATCAAAACTCGTTTCGGGCTTCTTGTCCTTGAGGGGATGGTACAGGTGCTCGCTGATGAAATTGAAGTCGGCGTCCAGTAGCTGGTGCTTGATAATATAGTGTTCGTAGCCGGGCATGGGATGGTGCGTTGTGACCTGCAGACTGTTTCCATGTTTTGCGAAGTCGGGCAAATGATGATCCGCAAGGCCCTTGTTCCAGCGGCCGAAGGCATCCGCCGTGTGGTACACGCCTCCGGCCAGTTTCGTTTTCAATGCAGGTTCGACCATTCCGGCCATCAGCACCCTGGGCACGAACAGTGCACCAGCAGTGCCGGCAAAGCTGATTCGAATGAATTGGCGCTTGTCCATTGGTGGGGTCTCCTCTATAGATCAAATCGGGATATCTGTCTGCAGAGGCTGCCGCAGAGATCGAACAAAATAGCAGAGGACCCGACGGCAAAAAACGACAAAGAAGCTGTTGTAAAAATATTGGAAAGAATAGTTGGGGACAGATCATGGTTGTCGTCTTTGTCGCTGCAATAGACAGACTAGAAAGTGTTGTTGATGCCGGCTCCCCGTCGTTGTAAAAACTCAGTGAGCAAAATGGGACGGCAGGATTAGCAGATTAAAGGGGTCGGAGTGATTTTTCTTTAGGTGTGCCGTGCCCATTCTCGGGTGAATTTCTCTGGTGGCGGCGACGCGAAGTCCGCATAATTGCGGCACAAGGAAAAGGGGAGGGGTCACCGTTGGCGACTGAAGGGCGGAGCGCGCGGGAGTTCGACGTTGTCGTCTGGGGCGCGTCGGCGTTTGTGGGCAAGCTGGTCGTCGAGTATCTGCTGGAGACCTACAGGGTCGGCAAGGACCTGCGTTGGGCGATCGCCGGCCGGAATCGGGACAAGCTCGAGGCCGTACTTCGTGAGGTCGGGCAGAAACCGGATGCGGTGCCGATTGTCCTGGCCGATTCCCATGACAAGTCCAGCCTCAAGCAACTGGCGCGACGCACGAAGGTCGTGTGCACCCTGGTCGGGCCGTTTGCCCTGTACGGCAGCGCGCGCGCGAGCGCGGGGTTCACATCGTCAACGCCTGCGGCTTCGACGCCCTTCCTTCTGATCTAGGTAATTTGCTGGTGCAGAAGGCAATGCATGATCGCCATGGGGTCTATAGCCGTGACGTATCCATGCGCGTGACAAGTTTCGCGCAGGAAGGATTCAGTGGCGGGACCGCGGTATCGGCGATCAACGTTATGAAGCAGGCGGCATCGAGCAAGGACATGATGAATATTGCCATGGATGCGAACGCACTGGTTCCTGCTGGTGCCGGCGTGGATGCCCCCGGCACCGACGTGAAGGGGCCACGCTGGGAGCCCGAGATCGGCGCCTGGTCGGTGCCCTACCTGCTCGCCGCCTTCAATTCGCAGATCGTGCGCCGCAGCAATGCCCTGGCCGGATTTCCCTATGGCCACGACTTCCGGTACGGGGAGGGCACAACGACCGGTCCGGGAATCGCCGGCTGGCTGCGGGCGGTGGCGGCCACCGTTTCCATGTACGTCTTCGCCACCGCGGCCATGCTGCGGCCGACGCGCGCGCTGTTGCAGCGGCTGTTGCGCAAGCCTGGCGAAGGTCCGAGCAAGGAGGCACGGGAGAACGGCCACTATCGAATCATCTTCACCGCGCGCCATCCCGAAGAACCATCTACGATGGTCCAGGTTCAGATCGATGGCGAGCGCGATCCCGGCTACGGCAGCGCCTGCCGCATGATTACCGAGTGCGCGGTGAGCCTGGCGCTGGACGAGGAAATCGGAAAGGTTCCGGGCGGCTTCTGGACACCGGCAAGTTGCCTGGGCGAACGATTGATCGAGCGGCTGCAGCAGAATGCCGGAATCCGGTTCAAGATCCTGCCGGCCGTACGATAGTCAGCTTAATGGGATCGGACTGATTCTTCTTTGAGCACCTAGATCCCGACCCGGTCTGCCCATCGGAACCGACCGATCACTTTGGCGTCCGGCAGGCAAATCACGACGTTTATCGCGATTTTATGGATTTTTTGGCGGGCCCATACCTATATTTGTTGTCGTCAGCCGTGACACACATTCGGGTCGGGCCCATACGACATATTGGTAGAAAACAACAATGCTGAATGCCCAAGTCTGTCGTAGACATTGCTGAAACAGGAGAACAGCGTTGTGAAGAATCTCATCAAACCCCTAGGGATCATCCTGATTGCGGTATCGTTTGCGGCTTGTTCCAGTCTCAGGCAGGCCGAGCTTGCGTCGGGCAAGAACCCGCAAAAAGCTGTCGCCGAAGTGACGCAAATGAAGACCGCCGCGCAGCAGGATCAGATCGATGTGTTGGCCGTAAAAGAGTACTCCAGGGGGAGTGCTTACGTGGCGGATGCCGGCCGGGCCCTGGAGCGCGGTGAACCGGGCGAGAAGATTCTGACCAAGGCCGCCATTGCCAAGGCCTTTTTCCAGGACGCGCGAAAGGCGGCGGAACCCAGGAAACCCGTTGCCAGCCGCATGCTCGTTGCCAGAAAATCCGCGCTTTCGGCCGGCGTCAGGAAGAGCGATGCGCTGGTCGAGCGCATGATGGATATCGACGACGACTTGCGCAGCAAGACAAAACTGTTCAGCCGATCGCTTTCACCCGAAGACTTCTCCAAGCTTCAGAAACGATACCTCGTCCTGGAGACCAGGGCGGTTCAATTCCGGGAGCTCCATCGCGCGGATGAAGCGATTGCCCAGGCGATTGAAGACAATGCCAAACGTCTGGCGCCAAAAACGCTGCGCGCGGCGTCGCTGGACTATCAAGCCGCCATGAACATGATCGCCCAGAGCCCACGCGATCCGAAGATCTACGACAAAAGTGTTCAGGATTCGCTGGGCAGTGCGACGAAACTGGTCGATGTCATGCATGTGATCCAGGGGGCCAAAGGCACGCCTGAGCATATTGCCGTGCAGATCGTTCAACAAAAAAGGGCGCTCGGACAGCTGAGTACGAATCTCAAAACCGCCCAACAGACGGTGCGGGAACAAGAGGGCAAGCTGAAACAAACGGAAGGGGATCTGCAGACGCAGAAAGAACAGCTGGCCAGGGCCTCGACACAGGTTCGGTTCCAGCAGGCAATGGATGAGGCGCGAAAGGTGCTTCCGCCCGCCGACGCCCTGGTCTATCAACAGGGAAACAAACTGGTATTCCGGCTCAAGCGCGTGAACTTCCGTTCGGGCGCCGCCGTGATTCCCGAGTCTTCAAAGCGACTGATTTCCAATGTCAGCGACATTATTGGGAAACTGGATGCCGATGAAGTCATCGTCCAGGGACATACCGACTCGGTTGGACCGGAAAAGGTGAATCAAAGGCTCTCGACCAAGCGGGCCCATGTGGTCGCCGATTATCTCTACTCCTTCAAGGGCGGATACAAAATCAAGTATGTAGGCTACGGTGAGTTTCGCCCCATTGCCTCCAACGAAACACCCACCGGACGCGCCACAAACAGACGCGTTGACCTGGTTGTGTCTGTGAAGCAATAGAGCTGCCAGGAGTTGCCGGCACCAAGCGATCGGCACGGCAATCGACTTATGAGCAGAAAGGGGGCGGAGGGATTGAAGTCTGATTCCTCCGCCCCTTTTTCATTGGCTAGGCCCGGCGGACCAGACAAGGGCAATAGCAAATCCATCGGGTCGGAGCAATTTATCTTCGAGCCCGCCTGCTCCATCCCCTGCCAAACCATCGGGTGCGCAGTCGATACGGGACTGGGCGTCGCTTGCATGCTCCCGCATATTTGTTAAGAATGGGTTAAGGGCATATTTTGCGCGCTACCGAAGTAGAGGCTCATGAAGGCGGCGGTGTACTCACGATTTGGTCCTCCCGATGTTCTGCATCTGGAGGAGGTGGAAACGCCCACTCCCGGGGACCAGGAGGTTTTGGTCAAGGTCCACGCGGCCTCGCTCAACCGGGCCGACGGCCACCTCCTGGCCGGGAATTCCTTTCTGATCCGGCTGATGATGGCGGGACTATTCCGGCCGCGAAACAGGATCCTCGGGGCCGATATCGCGGGCACCGTCGAGGCCGTCGGCAAGAAGGTCAAACGATTCAAGCAGGGTGACGCGGTATTCGGGGATCTGTCCCGGAGCGGCTGGGGCGGGTTCGCCGAATATGCCTGTGTTGCGGAAGGCGCGCTGGCGCCGATGCCCGCCAGGCTCTCGTTTGAGCAGGCGGCGGCGGCACCCTTGGCGGGGGTGGCCGCACTGCAAGGCCTGCGCAACAAGGGCCGGATTCGTTCCGGCCACAAGGTCCTGGTCAATGGCGCCTCCGGCGGCGTCGGCAGCTTCGCGGTCCAGATCGCGAAAGCGCTGGGCGCCGAGGTAACCGGCGTGTGCGGCTCACGCAACCTGGAGATGGTTCGCTCGATCGGCGCGGACCACGTCATTGACTACACCCGGGAAGACTTCACGAAGCAGGACCGGACCTACGACCTGGTGTTCGATACCGCGGCCCAACATTCTCCTGCGGAATACCGACGCATACTGAATCCGGGTGGCACCTACGTCCTGGTCGGCGGGTCCCGGTTCAACTTCATGGCAAAACCTGATCAGCAAGACCTGTTGTTCCTGGGTGAGCTGCTCGAGGCCGGCAAGGTGAAGCCGGTCGTCGATCGCCGCTTCGGCCTGAATGAAATATCCGAAGCATTCCGGTACCTGGAAGAGGGTCACCCCCGGGGCAAGATCGTCATCGCCGTACAAGTGTAATCCCTGGGGTCGGGAAGCTCCCGACGTCAGTCCTATATTCAGTGAACAGGAGGATGAGGATGGATGCACGAAACCGAATCGCGAAAGTGGCGGGGGCCGGTTATCTGGCCATATTCATTTCCGGCATCTTCGCCAATTTCTTCGTCCTCGAAACCCTGGTGGTGGCAGGAGATGCCGCAGCGACGGCAGGCAACATCCAGGACAACGAATGGCAATTCCGTTTCGGGATCCTGAGCTTCGTCATCATGGTGGTCTTCGATGTCGTGCTCACCTGGGCACTGTATGAACTGCTGAAGGTGGTCAACCGGAATGTGTCGTTGCTGGCGGCCTGGTTTCGGCTGGTGAACTGCGCGATCTTCGGCGTCGCGTTGTACAACCTGTTTGGCGTCCTGCACGTCCTCGGCAGTTCGCCGTACCTTGCGGCATTGAATACCAGCCAGCTGCAGGCGCAGGTGATGTTGTTTGTCCATGCGTTTCAGTCGACCTGGCTGGTCGGGCTGATTTTCTTTGGCATCCACCTGATCTTTCTCGGGTACCTGGTGTTCAAGTCGAGCGACTTTCCGCGGTTTATCGGTGTCCTGCTGATGATTGCGGCCATTGGCTACCTGATTGACAGTTTCGCCAACTTCCTCCTGCCCAACTACGAAGACTACGAGTCCATCTTCATGATGATCGTGGTCATACCCGGGGTGGTTGGGGAACTGTCGCTGACATTCTGGCTGTTGTTCAAAGGCGTGAAGACGGAGACCGAGCTGAAAGCGAGTGCGTAGGTCATAGGGCTCGGAGCGATTTTTCGCTGATCATCGAGATCCTTCTTCCCGATTTAGAATCATCAAGGAATCGCGAACAATGAAACCAAGAATCAGCATGATTACGCTCGGGGTTCGGGATCTTGCCACGGCCATTGAATTCTACGATGCCGCGGATGGAATCACCGCCCGAGGTCGCATTCTTCACCTTGAACGGCACCTGGCTGGGATTGTATGCAAAAGAGGCATTGGCCGAGGACGCCCAGGTGTCTGCCGCCGGGGAGGGGTTCGAGGGATTTGCCCTTGCCCACAACGTCAGCTCGGAACAGGAAGTGGATGAGGTCATGGCGCAGGCGGTCGATGCCGGCGCCACCCTGGTCAAGAAACCGCAGAAGGTGTTCTGGGGAGGATACAATGGCTACTTTAAGGATCCCGATGGTCATCTCTGGGAGGTCGCCCACAATCCCATGTTCTGGGTAGGCCCGGCGGACTAGGCAAAAGGAATAGCGAATTGAAGGCGGCAGAGTGATTTTTCCTCGATCGCCCTGACCGCTTTTCCTCTTCCAGGTCCTTGCAGTTGACTTGCATCAACGTTGTCGCCCCTTGAGTTTGGATAGTCTGACGCTTCCAGGCGGCACGGTGCCGCAGGGTTACCGGAATGCAGGGAAATGACATGGCCAGGCTGCGATATCTCTTGTTTTCCATTCTGTTGTTGGCCGGGGTCGCGTTCGCGACGGACCATGTCTTTCCCAGGGATCATCCGCTCGATCTGCGCAAAGCCCAGAAGCAGGGCCTGCACCGCCTGAGTGCGGACGAACTAAAGGCCTTCATGCCCGGAAGCACGGAGGCGATGCAGGGCGGGTCCAAGAAAGGGAAGATCCGCGTCTACCATCCTGACGGCTCCTTTGAGGGAGGGGCCTTCCAAAAGCGTGAAGGTACATGGCACATCGACAGCAAGAGCAACACATGGTGCCGTACCGTCGTGATCAAGATGCAGGACCAGGAGAAGTGCTTCGCGGTGTTCCGTGCCCCCGACGGGGTTCACTATTTTGACTACGACATGACCGATGGGTTCTATGTCAGTGTCTGGCGCCCGCTTCAAAGGTAACTGAAACCCGCGCGGCGAGAAGTCCATTCGTAGAACAGGAGGCCGAAAAATGCGTTACGTGCTCATTCTTGTTGCATCGATTTTGCTTTTCCCTGTTGGCTCCGCCCAGGCCCAGGTAAGCATTGGTATTGGTGTCAATACCCCCGGTATCAGCCTCGGTATCCACATCGGGGGGTATCCAAGGCTCGTACGGATTCCGGGCTATCCCGTCTACTACGATCCGTACGTGCAAGCGAATTACTTTTTTTACGATGGCCTGTATTGGGTGTTCTACAGCGACAACTGGTACGTCAGTAGCTGGTACAACGGCCCGTGGCAACTGGTCGGTCCGTACGAGGTGCCGCTCTTTATATTGCGGATTCCGGTGCGCTATTACCGCCACCCTCCCGCGTACTTCCGCGGCTGGCCTGCCAATGCGCCGCCGCGTTGGGACAGGCACTGGGGCCCCGAATGGGAGCGACACCACAAGGACTGGAATCGCTGGGACCGTCGCACCGCCCCGGCTCCCGCTCCGTTGCCGCGCTACCAGAAGGAGTATTCCGGCAAACGCTATCCGAGCCAGAGAGAACAACAGCGTCCAATTCGAACCGATAAATACCGCTACACGCCGCGTGAGCCCGTGACGCGCGAGTATTACAAGGGGACTCGCACAGACCAGCGCCGAACACCGGCCAAGAAGGACCAGGGCCGCACACCGGACAAAGACCGGAAGGACAGGCGCGACGACCGGGATCAGCAGCGCCGGTGATCGCAGCCATTCCTTGAATCACAGAAGAACGGGGTCGGAGTGATTATTCGCTAATCACTCCGACCTCCTTTCTGCGTTCCTTGGTCGTCCAGGCCTCCTTGCCCGATACAGCAAGGAAAAGCCGGGATCGGATCGCTGGGATCGAAGGTAGGAATCTATGAACTACAAATTGATTGTTGTTGTAGTCCTCGCTGCCCTCGGCGCGCTCTTCATTGTTCAGAACGTTGCCGTCGTCGAGATTCAGTTCCTGTTCTGGTCGATCACAATGTCTCGTTCGTTGCTTATTATTCTCCTGTTGGTCCTGGGCATTGCTATCGGGTGGCTATTGCACGGATACCTGAGGTTTCGTCAACGAAAGACAGATCATGAAGAATAGACTGCTTGGAAAACCGCGACGGACAGCACCGGACCATCAGCGGATGTACGAAACCATGAATGCTCGAATCATTGGATTGTTCAATCGCACCGTGGATGTCGTATTCGGGGTCATTCTCTTGCTTATCATTTTCGCGATTGCCATCGGTACGCTGCAATTGTTCGTATCTGTGTGGCAGCTCCTCAGGTTCGAGGGCATCACCGGGCACTACATTGATCTGATCGCAGATATCCTGACGCTCTACGTGCTCGTGGAGCTGTCCCGTTCACTGATTGAATATTTTGACAGCAGCAAACTGCGCATGACCTTTATCGTGGACGCAGCAATCGTATTCATCATTCGCGAAATCCTGATTGCGCTGTTCAAACACGATATCGATACCGGAACGCTCTATGCGTTCTCTTCCCTGCTGCTTGTTCTCGCTGCCCTGCGGATCGGTTCAGTGCTGGTGTACCAGCGGGAAAAGTCGATGCTGGAAGAAAGCGGGAAGAAATAGGGGGGGTCGGAGTGGGTTTTCCTTGGTCACTCGGACCCTTTTCCCTTCCAGGGCCTTGCGCTTGATGCGTATCAATGCTGTCTCCCTTTGAGTTTGGATAGTCTGGCACTTCCAGGCGGCACGGCGCCGCGAGACTACCGGAACGAAGGAGAAAGGACATGTTCAGGCTGCGATATCTCTTGTTTCCTGTCCTGTTGCTTGCCGGGTTCGCGTTCGCGGCGGGCCAAGCGTTTCCCGGGGACCATCCGCCGGACATGCGCAAGGCACAGAAGGAGGGCTTGCACCGCCTGGGTGCGGACGAGCTAAAGGCATTCATGCCCGGAAGCACGAAGGTGATGCGACACGGATCCAAAAAAGGGAAGACCCGCATCTACCATCCCGACGGCTCCTATGTGGGAGGGGGCTTCCGCAGGCGCACAGGCACGTGGCGCATCGACACCAAAAGCAACACGTGGTGCCGCACGGTGCTGGTCCAGATGCAGGAGCAGGACAAGTGCTACGCGGTGTTCCGTGCCCCCGACGGGGTTCACTATTTTGACTACGACATGACCGACGGCTTCTATGCCGGTGTCTGGCGGCCGCTGCAGAAGTGAGAATCAATGGGGTCGGAGTGACTTTTCCTTAGTTGCCCGGGCCTCAGTCCTCCGCGCTATTCCGGCAACCCGGCCTTCCGCAGGTCCGTCAGAAGCGCCTGCTTGAGCTTCGGATCCGCGATCGGGATCGTGTTCGCCGTTTCCGTGACCGTGGTCGTGGGGCTGAGTGTCTGCAAGTTTGCGACGGTCCATTTCGCGTCGCCGGGCCGGCCCGCGCCCACGTAACTCGCCGCGAGAAACAGCTTGATCTGGGCCACGTTATCGTTCCGCTTCTCGGCGTCTTCCAGTACCTTGATCGCGTCATCGTATTCGCCGAGGGCGTAGTGCGCTATTCCCTGTATGTAGAGATATTCCCAGGTGTAATAGGGATTCAGGCGCATACCTTTTTTGATGAGCGCAATCGCCTCCTTCGGCTTGTTCAGATTGGCGTCGATCAGGGCGAGCAGCCCGTATCCATCCGCGAAGTTGGGCGCGACACGGGTCGATTCTTCGGCCGCCTTCTCCGCGTCGGCATACTCCTTGCGCGCGAGGTGAGCGAAACCGAGCACCCAGTAGGTCTGTGGTGTCGAATCGTCGAGGACGACGGCCTTTTTTGCCAGCACCAGCGCGCGATCGAGGGCCTCATTCGGGTTTTCGGCCCATCCGCGCAGATAGTCGAAGGTCAGCGTGTAGGCAATCGAGCCATAGGCCCGGCCATAGTTGGGATCGAGCTGGATCGCCTTGCGAAACGCGACGCGTGCCTGTTCATTGGTCTGTTTTGTGCTGACCCTGGATAGTCGCTTTCCTTCCTGGAAGAAGTCGTACGCCTCCAGACTGGCCGTGGCTTTTTGTGCCAGGCGATGCTTTTCCTGGGTCGTGATTCGTATGGCGAGTGCCTCGACGATACGGTGCGTCACCTCATCCTGGACGGAAAACACCTGGCTTGCGTCCCGGTCGAAACGTTGTCCCCAGGCATTGGCGCTGGTTCGGGTATCCACCAGTTGTGCGCTCACCCGTACCTTTGCGCCCTGACGCTGGACGCTGCCTTTCAACACATACTGAACGCCGAGATCCTTCCCGATCACGTCGGGCGCGACATCCCTGCCCTTGAATGAGGAGGAGGTTGCCCGGGACATCACCATCAGGCCCGAGAGGCGCGAGAGATCGGTGATGATGTCTTCCGTAATCCCGTCCGCGAGATAGTCCTGCCGGGTATCGTTGCTGATGTTCTCGAACGGCAGTACGACGATGGACGGAGGACCCGCCTGCCCGGAATGGTTTACCACTCCCAGCGCCACCAGTCCGATGACCAGGATCACCGCCAGCCCTGCCAGCACCTTGCCGGTGGCGCCCGTCATCCAGGACGGGCGCGAGCTCGGGCCTGCTGCGGGGGAGGGGGCGACGGTCGCCACGGCGGCCGGATGCGCATCGTCGTCCGGTTGAGTAACCGGCGCGATCAGTTGATAGCCTTTCTTGGGAACGGTGGCGATGAAACGCGGCTGCCGGGCGTCATCCTGCAGCGCCTTTCGCAGCTTGATCACGGTGTTGGTGACGGCATCGTAGCCAACCACGGCGCCGCGCCAGACATCGCGCTCCAGTTCTTCCCGCGTAACCACGTCGCCGGGCCGGGACGCGAGATAGACCAGGACCTCCATGGCCTTCGGCTCGAGGCGCACGAGCTCGTCGCCGCGCTGCAACAGATCCTCCGCTGGCGATACGCGCCAGTCCCCGATCGATAGCGCCTTTCCTTCAGCTCGTGTCATGCGGCGTCAATCCCAGCGAGTTTTCCCGTTTTTCTGCCCGGTTTGAGTGCCAACGGGTACGCCGTCGTCTTTTCGTTGGATCGCCGTTGGGTTTCGGCGGGGACCTTCGCCGCCCGCGTCACCAAGCTTACGGCATACGCTGATTCGCCGGGCCCCGCCCGGCCGACCAGCGGAAATCACCATTATATCCAAACTAGCTAAGAGGAGAGGCCATGAATATTCGTAGCGATTTCAGCCAATTGCGGGTGCAGCTTGCTGTGGGTCTGTTCCTGGTGATTGCCCTGGGTGGCGGAAGCCAGGCGTTCGCCCAGCAAGGGCAGCATGGGGCCTCGTGCCCGAATTTCCTGCCGGCAAAAGCAACTCCGGTGGGCAGTCTTCACCTGTGCCGTTCCGGGGGTGACGGCAGCAAGGCCGCCTATGCCTGCCAGGACTTCGCTTCCGGTCAGGACCGCTATCAGGCGATGTTCCAGGGTGGTCACAACCCAAGGGCGATCATCCGGCTGGCGGCAGATGGCGAAGTCAGTGAGGTGGTCTGGTCGGGAACACAAAAGACCGAACATCCGGTATGCAGTCTGGCGTCGCCGCCTCAGGCCCCTGGGGCAAACCATTTCATCAGTGCCGGGGTGTGCACGAATGACGACGGAAAATCGGTACCGTGTGCTGTGTTCCGGCGCGATTCAAAATACGCCACGCTCGTCACCGACTACCTGGTTTTCTACAATGCCGACGGTCGCGGGCCCCACCATGCCATTCCGATGTACGTAGACACCGACCCGGACGCGATACCGGAGGAACTCGCATTTCGAACCGGAATGCGTCTGGTCAAGTCGAGCTGCTGCCGACATCGGGGATTGCAGTACCTCCAGTATGTGGCCCAGATTGCCCCACGCTCCACGTTGTATCGGCAGGCGCTGCAGCAAGCCATGGCCAGATAACGCAATTCCGCAAGTAACCCACGCGGGGTCGGAGTGATTTCCTGCAACTCACTCCGACCTTTTTTTGTGCCGCGATTATTTGAGCTGGGCGTCGAGGAAGTCCGTGGTTCGGCGCCAGGCGGCGTCGGTGGCATGGGCGTTGTAGTGTTTGACGGCAGGGTTTGCGAAACCGTGTTTGGCGTCATAGGTGTGTTCCACGACGGATTTGCCCAACTTCTTCGCCGCCTGAATGAAGCGCGTGGTTTCCTTGATGTTGGACGGACTGTCCATCCTGGCACGCAGGACGAGGACGGAGCCGCGCAGCGAAGCGAGATCGTTGCCGGGTTTTAGAACGATTCCGTGGGGGTAGTACATCACGGTGGCGGCGACGGTCCCGGGGTCAGCCAGTGTCGCCTGCAGCGCCTGGGTGGCACCGAAGCTCCAGCCCATTGCCGCCACCTTGCGCCCGGGTTTTTGCAGTGCCTTCAGCGCGGCCCGGAACTTCCGATTGGCCTCGGCCTGTTGCACCGAATTCATGTACGAACGTGCCTTGTCCGGCGTCGTGGCGACCCTGCCATCGTACAGATCGATGGCCATGGCCCGATATCCGAGGGCAGCGAATTGATCGGCCCCGGCCTTTACCTGATCGGTGAGGCCCCACCAGCCGTGCACAACGAGAATCCCGCGGGGAGCATTCTCCGGTCCGTTGACATAGACCCGGAAGGAATGGGTCGAATCCGAGTGGAGGACCACGGTGGTCGCGGTGCCGGCGAATGCTGGTGCGGATAACAGCAAGGCGAAAAGTGCAGCGAGCAGGGATGATCTTTGCCGCAATGTGTTCATTTGTTTCTCCTTCGAGCAATGTTCCGCAGAACGGAAAAACGACGAGAAGAGAACATATACGGGGGCGGAATCGCCTGATTGTAACACTCCTGTCGCGACAACAAGATTTGATCTCCACTAGCCGGATCGGAGTCGGTTTCTTTCCTATATATTCCAACTCGCTAATATTGCTGAAATTTTTTTCATGCCATACATTTTATATGGTATAAATTCAGACCCGGTCGCGGGGACCGGATTCGCAAGCTTTGTTGTTGTCTCGCTGGAGCGAGGGAGTCACGAATGCCGTACACGGTGGAGAGGGATCCGGAAAGGGAGTTCGTAAGCGTGGTTTTTTTCGGCGACGTGGGGATCGAAGACGTCTGCCTGGCCAGGGAGAAGGCCTGGGAACTGGCGCAAGCCGAGGGCTTGTACCGCTTTTTCACGCGCTTCGAAGATGCCCGGCTTCAAATCGAAACGAGGGATCTCATTAATCCTCAGCTGCACTACGAAGCTATCGGCATGCACAGAGCCATGAAGTCGGCGCTTCTGATTCCCAAGGACGCGCGCATCGCGGAAGATGCCACCGTGCACGAATACATGGCCAATCGGAGCAGTTGGAAGGTGCGCGTGTTTTTCGATCGGACGCAGGCCATGGATTGGCTGATGAGCGAGGCCCCGTAGTCATCGAGCTGAACTGAAGGGGTCGGAACGATTTTTTCCTGTTTACCTCGATGCCTTTTCTCCACCCGGTCCAATTGCACCCCAATTTTTCGGCTAGCATTGAAGGTGCAGGGCTGGTCCTGCAAATTCGAAGACCGCGAGCGAGGGGGTAGCTTGATCGACGATCTGAAGGGCGATGAATCCTGGCGCATGTTCCGGATCATTAGTGAGTTCACCGAGGGGTTCGACCGCCTGTCCAATATCGGATTCTCTGTATCGGTGTTCGGTTCGGCCCGCTTCGGGCCGGACAATCCGTACTACGACCAGTGCGCGACCCTGTCCCGGCGGCTGTCGGAGGCCGGGTTCTCGGTGATTACCGGCGGCGGACCCGGGCTCATGGAAGCGGGTAACCGTGGTGCCAACGAGAATGGTGGCAGGTCCGTCGGGCTGAACATCGATCTGCCCCATGAGCAGACCCCCAATCCCTACCAGGACATTTCCCTGCACTACCGCTACTTTTTTGCGCGCAAGGTCATGTTCGTAAAGTATTCACTGGGCTATGTGTGCATGCCCGGTGGCTTCGGTACCATGGATGAGTTGTTCGAGGCCCTTACCCTGATGCAGACGCACAAGATCTACGCCATGCCCATGGTGTTGTTCGGGCGCCAGTACTACGAAGGACTGCTGGACTGGATGCGCAGGACCATGGTTCAGCACGGTGCCATCGACACGGAAGACCTGGACCTGATCACCGTGACCGACGATATCGACGAGGCGGTTGCGGTGATGGTGGACCACCGCGAGAAAAAGAAGGAACTGATCGCGAAGGCCCAATCCTGATCTATGGGAAAGAATCCTGTCTGAGCCGGATTTGCCGTATCATGGTTGCGCGGCACGACCCGCGATCTGATGCTGTATGGAACTATTTGTAAGGGAGGACGTAGCTGGTGACACTCACGACTGTTGTACTTCTGGTTTTGGCCCTGTTTGTGGCGCAGATCTTCTTTCAGGAAACATCCCGCTACCATTTCAATCTGTGGACGATCATGGGTAATCGTGACGTCAGGCCGGAGCCTTCCTTGCTTGCCGCCCGTCTGGACCGGGCCAAGAATAATATGTTGGAGGCCCTGCCTCTTTTTCTCGGCCTGGCGATGTTGGCCCTGATCAGGGAGGGCAACACGGGCCCGGCAGTGCATGGCGCCATGGTCTTCCTGATTGCACGTGCCCTTTATGTCCCCATCTATGCGGCCGGAATTCCCGTGGTCCGTTCCCTGGTATGGCTGGCGGGGATGGGCGGCATGCTTTGGATGGCCTTGACGCTGACAGGATAGATCGCCGCTTGAGATTATCCACTGAGGAGGTCGAGCATGAATATCTTGCTTTGGATTCTTCAGGTCCTGCTCGCGGTCCATACGGCGATTGGTGCGTTCTGGAAGTTCTCCAATTCCGAACAGACGGTGCCGGCCCTGAGCGCCATTCCCCACGGCGTCTGGCTAGGACTGAGCGGTGTTGAGCTGTTCTGCGCAGTCGGACTGGTCTTGCCGGTTCTCTCCAAGCCCTTGGGTATAGCGACACCGATCGCGGCACTAGTTATCGCTGCGGAAATGTTGCTCTTTGTCGGCCTGTTCTTTCTTGCCGGCAAGGGGAACTACGAACACCTTGTCTATTGGCTGATCGTCGCCGGTATTTGCGCCTTTGTTGCGTACGGCCGGCTTGTATTGAGGCCCTTCGCCTAATCCAGGGAAGGCTGCACCGGGGGTACTATGACGACCTCGAAAAAGAAGGCGAAGAATGCAAGCAAGAAAAAGATCAGTGCGAAAGCGAAATCGCCGGGCGGAGCATCCGCATCCGAACGGATCGACCACTACATCGCGGGACTCGACGACTGGCGTGGCAAGACCCTGGCCAGGATCCGCAAGATATTCCACGCGGCGGATTCCGATATCGTTGAGGAGTGGAAATGGATGGGCAGTCCCGTCTGGTCTCATGACGGGATCGTGGGCGTGGGCAATGCCCACAAGAACAAGGTCAAGCTGACTTTCCAGCAGGGCGCCCATCTTCCCGATCCGCAAAAGGTCTTCAACGCCGGGCTGGACGGAAATCAATGGCGAGCGATCGACCTCTTTGAAGGGGACAAGATTGACGAATCGGCCCTGAAAGAACTGATTCGATCCGCCGCTCGCTACAATGCGTTACGCGGCAAGTAGCACGCAGCTGTGCCTAGGATTCTTTCTTGGCATTGATGAGTTTTTGCCAATGCTCGACGTTGACAGGCTTTTCCGGTAGCGCTACGTCCTGGCCGGTGAGAGCAAGGATCTCCGGCATTGGCACAATTTGCCGCCCATGGACGAACACACCTCTGACCTGAAGTATGGCGCACAGTCGATCCTTGGCGAAAAACCTGTGCTCGGTATACCAATACTTGTCGTCCCAGTGCGTGAAGAGGGTCCGAACCTCGAAACGCTCCAAGGGATTGATCGGTCTGAGATAGCTGATCTCCTGTGCCTGGGCAATCGGGAGCCATTTGCGCTTGATCAGTCGGAACAGAACTCCAACCTGACCCATGTAGTAGATTCGGCTCAGGTCGCACAGGGCGAAATAACGGGCATTCGTCAGATGCAGGTTGACGTCGCAATCGAAGGGCCAGACCCGAAACCGGATGCGACTCTCCTCAAGCAAACCGATCCGGTGGGAAAACAGACTCCGCAAAAGGACAGCGATCAATCTGAAATACAGGTTCATGGAAAATCCCTCTCCAGAAGATTGCACCCCGGGACGGGATGAACCTGACATTCTGACCCATGGAGAAAAATAAAGGAATCGTCCGCCTCGATGCCCTCTGCCGGCGACACTTGTGCCCGTAGCCGCGGGTCGAACCGAAGGGGCAGTCGTCTTGCCCCTTCGGTTAAGCGTGACTAGTGTTTCGCCCGGTTGGCAGCAATGATCTCCTGCTCGAAGCGGAAGATGTTCGGGTCGGTTGGATCGATTGGGGCCTTGACCCAGTGGGTATTGGGGAAACCAAAAGTCTCCACGCGCGTGAAGTTTTCGATGAAGCGCTTCGGCGCGGTCGAGTACACCAGGGGCTTGTCGATGCGGAAGGTATGGGTATCGCCATGTACGTACACCACTGGCTTGCCAAAGGCGATCGTCTCGTCCTCAAGTGCCACCAGAAAGTCATCGAAGCCGGTCTTCCGGTGCTCGCTGTCCGCCTTGATGCCGAGACCCGCCAGGAGGTAGCGCTTTTTCAGTAGCGGTGCCCAGTTGGTCTCAAAATATGGATTGGCCTGGGCGATGATCATGATGGCGCGGCTGTGGTAACGCTTGGCATGCTCGAAGGCTTCATGCATCCACGCCAGGTTGGCGGCATTGCGTTCCTCGTATTCCTTGTCCATTTCCGGTGATCGGCCAAGGTTGTTGTTGCTGCCGACCATGTGCAGCGTGACGAACTGCACGCCGCCCCAGTTCCAGCGTACATTCTCCCGGTACTGGCTGTATTTCGGGTTCTCGCTCTGGCGGGTCAGCTTGATTGTCTGCTTACCCAGACTGCGGTTGCCGGCGAAATACATCTTGCGCAGTTTTGCGAGTCGCTCCAGCGGGTCGTACGCCTTCGGCTTGGCCCGGTAGCAGTCGGTCCAGTCATTATCTCCGGGCGTGAGAATGAAGGGATGTTTGCTGGTCTGGATCAGCTGCAGCCTGTCGGTGAAGGCTGCGTCGTCACACGGGGGAATGCCCTTGCTGGTGTCCTTCCAGGCGATGCCGTCGAACCACATGTCGCCGTCATGAACGACAAAGCCGAGGTCCTCGGAGTTCAGGGCCTGCATCAGGTGTTTGAATTCGGTGGTCTGGGCTTTGAGATAGGGCGTGTCACCGATCAGGGCAAATTGCAGCTTCGCGACCTCGCCCGCTTCCGCGGATCCGCAAAGCAATAATACAAGGACCGCGAACAGTGCCGTGGACCCGGCGCCCAGCCGGGTCAAGGCCTTTGTCGGGTGACTGGTTTTCATGTGATCCTCCTGGGGCCTCGAGGTCCCTCGTTCTGTCTAGTGTACGCCGGGTTGCCGTGGGAAAAGGGTGTCCGGCCCTGCCTTGTTGCGGGTTCCAATATAGGTAAAATGAATTCGTGTTTGATTCTGTTTTCTCTACGATTATTCGAAGATTTCTCTATCAGCTTTAGGAATCAGGCACTTGCAGCCCCCGTGCGCACGGAGGTGTGACCGCGATGAGTGCCTCCGAGAACATCGAGCCTTCGAGAACCTTCCGGGTTGGTGAATGGTTGGTGGAGCCCGGTAGCGGGCGCATCCATGCCAATGGCGAAGAGGTCAAACTCGAACCCAAGGTGATGGAGGTGCTGGTGTACCTGGCAAAGCACCCGGGCGAGGTCGTCAGCCACGAAAGCCTGGAAGCGGAGATCTGGGCCGGTACCGTGGTCGGTTATGGCTCGGTGCCTGCCAGCATCATCAAGATACGCAAGGCCCTGGGCGACGATTCGCGCAGTCCCCGATACATCGAAACTGTATCCAAGCGTGGCTATCGGCTGATTATGCCGGTGTTGCCCGTGTCGGGAGATGAGGCGATGCGCAAACCCACTACCCCGGGGGCGGGGGAGAAATCCGGGTTCAGTTCGCGTCGCAGACGACGTGCTGCGCTGTACGCGCTCTCCGGGCTAGTCGTCCTTCTTGGCGCGTTTGCTTACGTCGTGAACGGGCCTGGCCACAGCGCCTCCCAGGTTCCTTCGGTTCTTGTGCTTCCGTTCAAGAATCTCGGCGACGATCCACGGGAGGAGCACCTGAGCGATGGTATCACCGACGACCTGATCACCGATCTGTCCCGAATCGGTTCCTTGCGCGTGATGGCCCGGCAGACTTCCTACTACTACAAGAACAGTCACGCCGATCCGGGCGAGATCTTTCGTCAACTGCGTGTTTCGTACATCGTCGAAGGCAGCGTACGAAAATCCGGGCGGCACATCCGCGTAAACGTCCAGCTGAGCAACGCAGAGAAAGGGGAGAGCATCTGGGCCGACCGTATCGATACCGATACCGAGAACCTGTTCGATGTGCAGGACCGGCTGACAAGGGACGTGGTCAAGGAGGTGTATGCAACCCTGTCGAAAAACGGCGCGGTTCCCCGGGTTTCGCGTGGGACCCGGAGCTTCGATGCCTACGATGCCTTTCTCGTTGGCCAACGTCATGCGCAGGACCGGTCCCGGGAAGGCTATGAGCAAACCGTGAAGGCCTATCGCCGGGCCATTGGTATCGATGCGAACTACGCGCGCGTGTATGGCGCCATGGCCGTTACCATGATTCGTGGCTTTCGCTACGGGTGGAGCGATCTGTCACAGGTGGAGGCGCGCGAGCGAGCGCTGATGTTCGCGCGCAAGGCGGTGGCACTGGACCAGTCCACGCCACAGATCTACTGGTCGCTGGGGTATGTTCATTTGCACAGGCACGAGTACGACGCGGCAGAGAAGGCGGCCCGAAAATCGGTGGCGCTGTCGCCGAGCTACGCGGACGGGTATGCACTCCTGGCGAATATCGCGAATTGGCGCGGGAAACCGAAGGATGCGCAACGGTACGTCACCAGGGCCATGGAACTGAATCCTTATTATTCGTTTCAGTATCCGTCGACCCTGGGTACGGCTTATTACCAGGAGGGCCACTACCAGGAGGCCGTTACCGCACTCAAGGAGGCGGTGAAGCGGAACCCGACGGCGTTGAATCCCCACCTCTACCTCGCGGCCGCCTATACGGAGCTCGGCCTGGGCGAGGAAGCAGCCTGGGAGATCAATGAGATCGACCTGAATCATTCCGATACCAGGATCTCCGAACTTGCGGCGATTCTGCCCTATGAGCACAGTTCCGATATCGATGTCATTGCGAATGACCTGAGAAAGGCGGGCATGCTGGACTAGATGGACCACGACAGACTTCACACGGAGAGGTGTAGCCGATGCCATACAGGTACATGGCAAATATGGACATGTGGCACGTGCGTGTTTTCTTCAACCGGGAACAGGTGCTGGATTGGCTGTTGAGCTAGGCGCGGAAATCCGCGAGGGGGGAGCAATGATCAGGTCCGGTTTGTTCAGGAACACCCGTCTTTGGCTGCTGGTGTTGTGTTGCTGGGCGCTCAGCATGCCCGTCGCACAGGGCGCTTCATGCAACAAGCCGTTTTCCGAGGTGTTTCGCGAGGTCTCGCCCTCGGTGGTACGCATCTTCTCCGTCACCATCGATCCTTTCAGCGTGATCAAGCGGGTCCAGCTCGCCGTCGGTACGGGGGTGGTGATTGACGACGAGGGTCATATCGTTACCAACGCCCACGTGGTATACGGCGCCCGCGAGGTGCTGGTTTCCATCGGCGAAGACGACATGAACAATGCGGAGATTGTCGGCGTCGATCCGATCTCGGACCTGGCGGTGGTCAAGTTGAAACAGGGGAACAGGAAACTGCCCAAGGCGCCGCTGGGGGATTCCGCAAAGATCGCGATCGGGGACGAGGTCATGGCGATCGGTTACCCGTTTGCAATCGGCAAGACCGCGACGCGTGGCATCGTCTCCGGCCGGGAACGCGTGATCCCCGTTTCCCCGTTCAGCTGGATGATGCCCTACCTGCAGACCGATGCCGCAATCAATCCAGGCAACTCCGGCGGCCCGCTGGTCGACCGCTGCGGCAAAGTCATTGGCATCAATACGCTCGGCGCGGAAGAGGCCGAGAATGTCGGTTTCGCCATTCCGGCCAGCCTTGTGCGTGAACTCGTGCCGCGCCTCATCAAGGACGGGCGTGTCATCCGCCCATGGCACGGTATCAATGGACGGATTGTGCCGCCGCAACTCTCGTGGGCCTTCGGTGTCGCACCGGGTTTTCTGGTGGAAACCGTCGAACCCGGCAGTCCGGCGGACAAGATCGGATTGCGCGGCGGCAATCTGCCGGTCAAGATTGGCGCCGAGGAATACATTTTGGGAGGCGACGTCATCACCAAGGTGAACGGCGAGCGGCTCACCAACATCAAGACCGTCGCCCGCATCGCGCGTTCGCTCAAGGTCGGCGAGAAGATCACGCTGGAGTACTGGCACGAGGGCAAGACCCATACAGCCGAAGTCGTCCTTCCGGAGCGCCCGATCCTTCCCGGGGATGTGAGACGGTTTCGGGAGTAGAGGAGGGGTACTGGTTCATCCTGTCAATACGCACAAGTTGCACCACTCAGTGAGATACGAATCATGGTGAAATTGAAATTTTCGAAATATCACATATTCCTGGTCGTCATTTTCGCCGCCGTGTGGGTGTGGGCGGCCTGGCATCCTGTCTACCCGGACGACTGGCTGTTGGAGAACTATCTAGTCTTCATTTTTGTTCCCATCATTGTCCTTGGCAGTCGCTATTTCCGTCTGTCGAACCTGTCCTACACCCTGATCACCCTGTTCATGTGCATGCATGTGGTCGGCTCGCACTATACCTATGCCGAGGTACCGTTCGGTTTCACCTTGCAGCACTGGTTCGGGGCCGAGCGCAACATGTACGACCGCCTGGTGCATTTCTGCTTCGGGCTGCTGCTGGCCTATCCCATGCGGGAAATGTTCCATCGGGTGGCGCGTGCGCGTGCGTTCTGGGGCTACTGGTTGCCGGTGGAACTGGTATTGGCGTTTTCGGCGCTGTACGAGATCATCGAGTGGCTGGCGGCGGCGAACGTCGACCCGTCCGCGGGTCTGGCCTTTCTCGGCGCCCAGGGCGACATCTGGGATGCGCAGAAGGACATGCTCGTGGCCGGCATCGGTGCCTTCGTTGCCATGCTGATTGCCATGTCGATCCGCTGGGCGCTGGATCGCAACTTCCTCCGGGAACTGGGCCAGAGCCTGATTCTCGAAAAGACGGACCAGCCCATGGGCGAAGTGGAATTCATGCGCCTATGGAGAAATCGTTCGAAGCATGATTGACGAGTCACGGGGAATAACCCGGACCCGGGGAAAATATGAGAGAAATATCATCGGAAATTGGAATCGATGCCCCGCCGGAAAAGGTGTGGGAGGTCCTGATGGCCTTCGGCCGGTATCCGGAGTGGAATCCCTTCGTCCGCGAAATCAGCGGCGAGGCTCGACAGGGTGCGCGGTTACGGGCACGGTTACAGCTTCCGGGTAGCAGCCCCATGACGTTCTAGCCGCGGGTCAGGCGCGTGATTCCCGGCCGCGAGTTCCGCTGGCTCGGGGTTCTGTTCGTTCCCGGGCTGTTTGATGGGGAACATGTTTTTGAGCTCCTGTCCGCAGAGGATAACGGTACCCGCTTCGTGCAGCGGGAACTGTTCCGGGGCGTACTTGTGCCGTTTGTGTGGAGCAGCCTGCAGCCGCGAACCCTGCAGGGTTTCAATGAGATGAATCGGGCGTTGAAGCAAGTCGTGGAAGGCGGCTCCTAGGCCGGATTCACAAGAGCTACCAGAAGAAAGACCTGCCTGTGCAGGCCCTGGGACAATTCCTTCGTGTTTCAATCAGAACGCAGCTTTGCCAGCAATCGTTCGAGCAGAGGGCGTTGTCCCGTGGTGATCTTGTTTCTCGCCGTTTCCGGATCGAACCATTCCCCGCGATCGACCTCCGGAAACTCCTGCATCTGTCCGGAACGGGGCGGCCATTCCAGTGAGAATGTATTGCTGACGATTTTGTCCGGATCCAGGTCCCCTTCAAGGGCCCACGCATGGACGATCTTTCCGCTGGCTTGCTTCTCGGTACCCAGTTCGATGAACCGGCCATTCACATCGAATCCGGTCTCCTCCTGAAATTCGCGACGGGCCGCTGCCAATGGAGCTTCTCCCGCAGCGATCAGTCCCTTGGGGATGGACCAGGAGCCGAGGTCCTTGTTTGCCCAGTATGGTCCCCCGGGATGGGCGAGCAGTACCTCCAAGTTTTCACCCCGGTGACGAAACAAGAGAATCCCGGCGCTGTGTTTGCTCATTTCCGTGTCCTTCACGCAGCAATCGCCCCTTTAACAATCCTATTACGCAACAAGTCGCAGCAAAAGCGTTGAAGGCTGCCTGCACAGTACCGGGTCGCCAGGCAATTCCTTGCCGGTGTGGCGCGTGGCGGTGGTATGCAGCGGGTCATCGCAATACACTAACGGCGCTATGGCGAACAAGAAGCTCACTCTCTTGCAGGCGACCGCCATCGCGGTGGGCACCATGATCGGAGCCAGCATCTTCTCGGTGTTCGGCCTCGGCGCGAAGCTTGCCGGGCCCAACCTGCCGCTGGTATTCGTTGCCTCGGGCGCCGTTGCAGTGCTGGTTGCCTATTCCTACGCGGTCATGGGTGCGCGCATTGTTTCCAACGCCGGGCCAATGGAATTTGTGCTGCGCGGTTTCGGTGACAACCTGCTCACCGGTTCCCTGAGCTTCCTGTTCTGGCTGACGTATGTCATCTCCCTGGCCCTGTTCGCCAAGGGCTTTGCCGGATATTTCCTGCCCCTGGTTCACGTGGCGGGTTCGGCAGTCGCGACGGGGGCTACCGAGATCGGTGTGATTGGTGCCTTTCTGCTACTCGATCTTCTCGGCAGCAGCGCGGTCGGCAAGGCGGAGTTCGGCATCGTCCTGGTCAGACTCCGCCCATGCCGGTGGCTTCCTCAATGGCATGGCGGTGTTCTTCCTGTCCTACATGGGCTTCGGGCTGGTCACCAACGCCGCCGAGGACATGCGCGATCCCGAGCGCAACGTTCCGCGGGCGATCTATCTGAGTGTTGCCGTGGTCACGGTGGTGTACATCCTGGTATCGGTTGTCGCGGTGGGCAATCTGTCGCTGGAGCGTATCGTAAAGGCCCAGGATTTTGCCCTGGCCGAAGCCGCCAGACCCTTCCTCGGCCACTGGGGCTATCTGTTCGTATCGGTCGGTGCACTGTTTTCCATTGCCTCCGCCCTCAATGCCACGCTCTTTGGCGGTGCGAACGTGGCCTATGCCCTGGCGCGCGACGGTGAGTTGCCGGAACTGTTCGAGCGCAAGCGCTGGTTACATGCGCCGGAAGGTCTGTACATCACGGCCGTGCTGAGTGTCGTGTTCGCGCTGGTTTTCAATCTGAACG
>JARRJV010000037.1 GCA_037388825.1 Acidiferrobacteraceae bacterium
TGCGCGACGGGGAAGGGATACGTTGCGCGAGCTGCTGCAGACTCATCCCCATATCGAGGACGCGTACTTTGTGCTCGGTATGTACGAATACATCGCCGGTTCCGTACCCCGCAGTCTGAAATGGCTGACTAGATTGTTCGACATCAGCGGTGACCGGCATCTGGGAATTCAGTATCTGGAGCGGGCTACGGCGAAGGCGCCGATCATGGCGCCGGAAGCGGCGCGCATCCTGCTTGCCGCTGCTGCGATTCAGCCGGAACATGCCCGGCCGTGCCGGTATCGACCCCTGGCGATCTATACCTATATGAACTTCCCGAAGAATCCCTATTTCTCCATGGCGTTGCAGCTGGTCGATGTGCATTGCGGTTACCCCGAGCAGGCACTTGCCCTGAACCAGATCGCCGTCGACCGGTACCTGAATGACTATGCGAGCCTGCGCAGTACGCTTGAGTTGGTGAGGTTGCAGGCCTACCGCAGCCTTGGTGATCTGAAGCAGGTCGACGCCATGAAGCCGAAGTTCATCAAGCGCGATGCGGCGTACTGGTATCTGGCCCGGGCGCAGACGCTCGATCTTCTTGGTCGGCGCGCCGAGGCAACGAAGATCTACCATGACCTGAAATGGGCGTCCCTGTACCCCAAAGAGTATCCGGAATTCAAAAAAGTCCCGGACTGGGTCCTCGACCAGGTGGAAATCTTCAGCAAGACCCCGTTCCAGAAGCCGAGGCGCGTCACCGTCGTAACCAAGGATGCCCTGCGCCTCAATGGGGCTTCCGTGGATCAGATGACCACGGCCATCTCCCGATTCGAAGCTCAGTAAGGATCGCGACCGCGCAGTCGCCGCAGGGCCCTGCGATCGCGTTTGCCGGGTCGCGCCGCGGGCGCTTCGCGATGCGGGATCGCGGATGTCGTATCAGCCTGCCGCCGTTTGACCTCGATTTCCTGATACAGCAAGCACGCCTCGCTGGCCGGCCCACGGCGCCCGGAAAGGCCGAGTACGCGCACGACCATCAGGTCGCCGGCCCGCTGTATGCGAAGCAGGTCCCCGGGCCGAACGCGCCGACCGGGTTTGGCGCGGGTTCCGTCCACATGAACCTTGCCGCCGGTGACGGCCTCCGTGGCCAGTTGGCGAGTGCGAAAGAAGCGGGCCGCCCACAGCCAGCGATCCACGCGAAGACCATTGTCCTCGAGCGTTTGATTGTTGTCCGGTTTTGACATAGGAGATGAATCACGCCAATGCAGTTTGCGCGCCGCAATTCGCGCACGCTAGAATCCGCGCCTGCATTGTAATCGCATGTCCCTGCCGGCCGGTACCGTCCTGGAGGCAGAATGGCTACTGAATGAACCAGCGTCAGAACAAATTCCTCGACAAGCTGCTGTCGATTCCAACCGCTCCGTTTCGCGAACAGCTGGTGCGTGATGCCGTTGTCGGGATGCTGGATAAGCGCAAGGTTCCGTACTTTGAGGACCCGGCGGGAAACCTTGTGATCGGGTTTGCGTCGCTCGCTGCCTACCAACGGGAACTCTCACGGACGGTGCGCGAACCCTTGCGGGTTCTGGTGGCGCACATGGATCATCCCGGCTTCCATGGACTTCGATGGCGGACACCGAAGTCCCTGGCGGTCCGGTGGCATGGGGGATCGCCGCGCAAACACCTGGCCGGGAGTCCCGTCTGGCTGGGGGATCGTGAGGGATATGTGGGGCAGGGATCCATGACCCGCGTGAAGATGCATCGTTCAGGGCATTTCATTGAGACCGCGGAAGTGCGCGTTGACAGGTCAAGGCTGGTGCGCGATGTGCCGGCTGCTGAACTGTTCGGCGGGTTCCGGTTTCGGGCACCGGTATGGCGCAGCGGCAAGCGAATCTACACCAAGGCCGCGGATGATCTGGTCGGCGTTTTTGCCATCGTCGAGACGGCTGTGGCGCTATTCCGCAAGGGCGCCCCGCGACGTCCCTTCGTGGGTCTGCTAACCCGGGGCGAAGAGGTTGGCTTTGTTGGTGCCATTGCTCATCTCGAAAGGAAGTGGCTGCAGGAGGCCCGCCGTCCTGTTGTGTTCGTGAGCCTGGAAACCTCCCGCGCCCTGGACGGGGCGCGAATTGGCAAGGGCCCGGTGGTTCGCCTGGGCGACCGGCGCACGGTGTTCGACGCCGGCGCGCTGCAGGTTCTGGCTGAGGTGGCCAGGCGCGTGCTTCCCGGAAAGCATCAGAAACGGATCATGGATGGCGGTGCCTGCGAGGCGGCGGCGGCCACGCTGTGGGGCGTGCCGTCCGTGGGGCTCTCCGTACCCCTGGGGAACTATCACAACCAGGGGTTCGAAGGGGGTCCGGATTGCCGCGGCGTGGACGGCCCCGCCCCCGAAATGGTGCACGAGGAGGACGTCGCGGGCTTGCTGGCCTTGTGCAAGGGACTGTTCGCCCGGGACCTCGACTGGAATCATCCGTGGACAGCAGCGCAACTAAAACTGCGCAAGAACTACCGCACATACCGCAAACACCTTTAGTTTGCATGCTTGTCCGAAAAGGGAATCTCGTCGACAATGCGCGCCCCATTGGCCCGCAGGAACTCCATCTATGATGAGTGAAAAACAGCCGACACCCTATGAACTGCTCGGCGGCGAGAGCGGCGTGCGCGCCCTGGTGGATCGTTTCTATGACCTGATGGATCAGCTGCAGGAGACGCAGGACATCCGCCGACTGCATCCGGCCGATCTGAGCGGTTCAAGGGAAAAGCTGTTCCTGTTTCTTTCCGGCTGGTTTGGCGGTCCGGGACGGTACGTGGAGCGGTACGGCCATCCCATGTTGCGGGCGCGTCACCTCTCATTTACGATCGGAGAACGAGAGCGCGATCAATGGATGTTGTGTATGGGGCGGGCCCTGGCGGAACAAGAGTTGGAACAGCAGGCACATGAGCAGTTGATGCAGGCCTTCATGCGGACAGCAGACCACATGCGAAACCGGGAAGAATGATGCAGCTGAATCGTCGTACCGTTCTGGTCAGCCTCGCCCTGGGCCTGGTATTGGTCGTCGCGTTTGTCGGTTTTCGCGTTCGGGAGCTGGTTCCTGACACCATTCGCGCCTGGCAGCAACGGGATCTGGTCCACGGTATGGCGCCACCGTTGATGGAGAGGTCCCTGGAAGGGCGGCGCGTATCCCTTGCCGATCTGCGTGGGAAACCGGTGCTCCTGCATTTCTGGGCGACTTGGTGCGGCACGTGTCGACTTGAACAGCCTTCCATCGAAGCCATCGCTCGCGATTATCAGGTCATCACCGTGGCTACCGACGGCTCCGATACTGCCGCTCTGAAGAAATACGTGAAGAGCCGCGGGATCAAGACGACGGTGATCGGCGACCGTTCCGCCCTTGCGGCGAGATTTGGCGTACGCGGGGTACCGACGGATGTTGTGGTCGACGGTCGCGGACAAATCCGGTCCGTGAAGCTGGGCTACAGCTCGCAATGGAGTCTGCGTTTTCGCCTTTGGCTTGCCGGACGCGATTGATTGCAACTCCAATCCCTGCCGGTTGTGGCAGGCCGGTAGTACGCCGACGCGCAATATTCCGTCATGAAGTGGCCCAATCGCCGAACCGTCCTTTCGAATCTTGCGTGGGTGCTCGCATTTGCCGTCATATATTCCGGAATCCGGGCCTGGCAGCATCGCGACCTCGTTCACGGTCTGGCCCCTCAGTTCAGCGCCACAACCCTGCAAGGAAAAACGTTCACCCTTGCAGGCAAGCGCGACAAGCCGCTGCTGGTTCATTTCTGGGCCAGCTGGTGCCGGATCTGCCGCATGGAACAGTCTTCTATTGATTCGATCGCCCGCGACCATGACGTCATTACGATTGCAATCGACGCAGCGGATCCGATTGCCCTGAAACGATATGTGCAGAACCATGGAATTCAGGCCAGTGTGATTCCGGATCGTTCGGGACTCGCCGCACGCTTTGGAATCCGTGGGGTACCCACGGATTTCATCGTCGACCGGGAAGGACGGATTCGATTCATCGAGGTCGGATACAGTTCCGAATGGGGGCTGCGCGCCCGCTTGTGGCTCGCCGGGCGCGACTAGCGCTGACGCCGATTGCGGTAGGAAGAGATTACCCGGACGATTTCCTGGTGGGGCAGTTGTTCACTGTCCCCATAGCGATCGAGGGCTGATCGGAGCAGGGCGTGGACGTCGATCGTGTCCCCGGGGGTGTCCACGCCCATAACCTGCTTCAGGCCCAGAAGGCCGCCGCACTGAATGCGAATTTCCTTGCCATGGGGCAGGGGCCCCGGGGTGCCCGGAGCATGCACCGCAAAGACCGCCTTCTCGTGCATGGCATCGAGAACGGAGCGACATATCTTCTGTGCATCGACCCGGGTGCAGGCGACCGCCTCACGCTCGGCCAGATTCAGTTTCTGTGCGAGTTCGCAACGGCAGCAGGTGCGCAGAATCGCCTTCTCGAACACGCAGGGAAGCGGGTTGAGTCGACGATAGGTCTCGCGGTAGATGTCTTCATCCATGGCCGACGTCCATCACTTGCCGGGGGAATCTGGCTCACCCTGTCGAAGGTGTTCGATGGATTCCGCCGCGATCTCCCGCACCTCATCATCGGAGTCTTTCAGGCGGGGCGTCAGTGTTTCGATCGCGCTGGCGTCTTCGGTGAGCCCAAGGTAATGGCATGCGTCAGCGCGCACCCTCGCATCGGCGTGCCCGCTCAAACGTGCGAGTTCCGGCACCAGCCTGCGCGCCAACCCGGTTCCTTCCAGTCCTTCGAGCAGGGCGCCGATTCCAACCCGGGTCTGGATCGCGGTCTCACTGTTTTCAATCAATGACACCAGATCCAGCAGCCGGGACGGCTTTTCCCGAATCATAAGCTCAACCCGGGCGAGCCCACCGTGCTGCAGGCGTTCATCGAGATAGTGGGTCATGCCTGATGGGTCGGCGCATTCCTCTACCCAGTGGCGCAGTTCCCCGCTTGTATGGGCACCTTCGAGCACGAACTCGCCAACCCTTGCCCAGGGAACGGAGCGCACGCCGTTCTGTTTCGCCACCGCGGGCTCGCGTTCCACATTGACCACTGTGAGTTCCCCGATGACACCTTCCTTGACCAGTTCACCCAGACCTTCGAGCATCTGTGCGCAGTAGGGGCAGCCCGGCCCCACGAGCAGGAGTGCGTGCGGGGGATTTCCTTTGGTGCTGACAGAAGACATGGCCGGAACGGGGCGTGAAGGACGATTATTTTCCGTCGCGAGGACCGATGGTGCAAGCTGGTACTGATTCAGGCTAAACGAGGTTCCTCGGCTCTCCACGAAGCCACGCCTCGATATTCCCGGCGACCCCGTCCAGCAGACGTTGTCGGGAGGACCGGCTTGCCCAGGCGATGTGCGGGGTGACGATAAGATTGGGGATGTCTGCGGCCAGAAGCGGGCTTTCGGCGCCGGGTGGTTCCTGGGCCAATACATCGATGCCGGCTCCACCGAGTCTTCCATCGCGCAATGCCGAAGCGAGGGCGGCTTCATCGACGATACCTCCGCGGGCAGTATTGATGAGTAGGGCGTCGGGTTTCATGCGTGTCAGTTCCCGTGGCCCAATCAGGTCGCGGGTTTCCTCCGTCAGTGGACAATGCAGGCTGACAACATCGGCCACGGCCAGGACCCGATCCAGCGGCTCCCGGCCCCTGGTCGGCTCCGTCCCCGGGCGCTGTGCCAGTATCACGCCCATGCCAAAGGCACGGGCCGTTTCTGCCACCGCTTTGCCCAGTTCTCCGTAGCCGACGATACCCAGCGTCTTTCCACCCAGTTCACGGATGGGGTGGTCGAGCAAACAGAACTGCCGGCTTTTCTGCCAGCGACCCTCAGCGATATCCCGGGTGTAGTCAGCCAGATGGGTGGTCAGGGAAAGGATCAGCGCGAATACATGTTGTACGACGGAGGGCGTTGCGTACCCGCGAACATTGCACACGGAGATTCCCAGCTCGTGCGCCGCCATCAGATCGATATTGTTGGTACCGGTCGCAGCGATACAAACCAGCTTCAGATTCGGTGCCTGTTCGAGGATCGCGCGGTCGAGAACGACCTTGTTGCTCACAACAATGCTCGCATCCCCGATGCGGGCGAGCGTCTTGTCCGCGGGCGTGTACTCAAACCACATCCAGTCCGATACAGCTGAAGTCAGTCGTGAAAGATCCAGGTCTTGGCGATCCAGACTCTCGCGATCCAGGAATACAGCAGTCACGGAATGGGCTCCCGAGATCGTTGCGTCGGCCAGAACTAGTGCCGGGTGGGTGAGGCCTGGTCTGTATTGGCCGCAGCGAAAATCTGTTCGATGTCGACTGCATCGAACTCGTAGTGCTGGCTGCAGAATTCGCAATCCACGGACACGGACCCACGTTCTTCCAGCAAGGACTGCAGGTCCTGGTAGCCGAGAATGCGCAAGGTACGGATCACGCGGTCACGGGAGCAGGAGCAGCCGAAGCGGAGCGGCCGGGGATCAAACAATCGCACGTCTTCTTCGTGGTACAGGCGATGAATGACCTCCCGTGGTGCCAGATCCAGTAACTCGTCGCCGGTCACAGTTTCCGCAAGCAGATTTGCCCGGTTCCAGTCTTCATCGGCGGATTCGCCCCGGACGCCGGGCATGCGCTGCAAGAGCAGGCCGCTGGCTCGGCGCCCGTCCGCCGCGAGCCACAGCCGTGTCGCCAGTTGTTCCGAGCGTTGCAGATAGGCCATCAGGACTTCAGCCACGGAACTTCCGTCGAGCTCCACGATTCCCTGGTAGCGCTCACGTCCGGCTTTGGGATCGATGGTGATGGCCAGTTTTCCACTCCCAACAAGTTCTGGAAGTGTGCCGTTGGCAGGCAATTCGCTCCACTTGGCCATACCACGCATGGTGCCCTGACTGTCGCATTCCATGACCAACAGGCTGATTGGTCCATCTCCCTGAATCTGAAGGATCAGGGAGCCATTGAACTTGAGGGTCGAGGCCAGCAGGGCAATCGCTGCCGCAAACTGGCCGAGAATGTTGCGCACCGGCTCCGGGTAGGCCCGGTCCTGGATCATCGATTTCCAGGTTGCATCCAGGTGAACGAGTTCGCCTCGTACGGGGCTGCCTTCGAGCAGGAAGCGTTGCAGGGTATCTTCGACAAACATGCTTGAAACAATGGGGTCAGTTCCCGAAGGATACACCCTAACGCCGCGGTCGGCGATGCGGGACCGCAGTGGCCGGTTCAGGTCTCGTGCAGGACTTTTCGCAGGGCCTGGTAGTCGGCTGCTTCGATGTCGTGAAAGCGAAGTGCCGCGCCTTCGTCGGTAATGCGAACGATGCGGGCGGTCAGCCGCAATGGCGCCGCGCCGGGCTGTTGCCAGCCGGTAAATACGGCATCCACCGGGACATTTTCACTCAGATTGACGCGGCTGGTATGGACGAACATCCCTTCCATGCACAGATCGCGGGTCTTGCAGGGAAGCAGGCCAAGCCGGTTATAGTACAGCGCCACGTTGATGCTGATTTCACGGCGTGTACTGAGTCTGCGCTCTTTTCGCATGAGTCCTCCTTGTAGCTCATCCCCGAATGCCCGCTGGCAGCGGGCGGGGCTCTGTCGGTTCGGGGCCGCGGATATTCCGTCCCGCTCTGGCACCGGCTGATGCGTCGAACTTCCAAGTATAGACCATGGCTACAGGCGGGCAGGCGGGCAGGCGGGTGCCTGGAACCGCCGAAAAACCGCGATCTACCAGGGGAGAAAGCGTCGGGTGCTGGAGAGGTGCCGTCTCCAGTATGGATTGCTTAGACTGGAGACGCGTACGCGTTTTCCGGAGGAAGGTGCGTGAACGAAGCGCTTCCCGCCGATATAGATGCCCACATGGGAATAGCGTCGACCCTGTTCGTTGAAAAACAACAGGTCTCCGGGCCTCAGCTGCTTCACCGGAACCCAGTGGGTGGAGCGATATTGCGTCCTGGTACTGCGGGGAACATTCAGGCCGGCCAGATGATAGCTGTATTGCACAAGGCCACTGCAGTCAAATCCCTCTCGCGGGGCGTTTCCTCCATAGTGATAGCGGGTTCCCACGAACTTCTGCGCATAGCTCGCAGCGCGAACACCGTAGGGATTGCTGCCATGGCGCGCGGAAGGGGGGTATGGACTGGTCGAGGCGCAGGCCGAGATGGCCAGCAGTCCGGCGAACAGGAAGAGGGAGAGAGCGGGCCGAATCACACCTACCTTCCCAGTCCCAGTACGTGTAGACCGCTGATGACGACGCTGCGTTCCCACATGCGATCAAAGCGATTTGAGAAAGCACCTGCGCGGGTCGTGTCTTCCAGATCCACGACGCACTGCGCCTTTTCGGAATCGGCCTGATGCAGATAGCCCTTGTTGTCGACGACCATGAACATTTCGGCCGTCGCTGCCGTCTCCTCACCCAGCTGCCGTATTTCGATCAGGTCACTGATGCGCCGCGCCAGGTTAACCAGTCGACCATTCTCGCGAACCGTTCGGTCGCCCTGTTCGACGAGGAAGCGGACACGATTCTGGGGGGCAGTGGTACAGAATGTCGCCAAGGCGGCGACAGTGTCGGCAGAATTGAAGAAGAGGGGGTTGAGACTTGGTGCATAGATCGCAAGCTTGCGGCTGGCCTTGCCGATGGACTCGGCAATGGCGACGGACATTTCTTCCCGGCCGGTCGCGCGATGCGGTTCGCGAATGTTACCGTCTTGTTGCACGTCTAGGTTTCCCCTATCGGACAGAACGCTGTATATATAATGTTGGAGTTACGTTATAACTGCTTGTGCTGAATTACAACTGAAAAAAGTATAGCCGCTGGACAAGAGTGGAGGAGATAACAATATGAAATCGTATATTCAGGGCAGTCTCGTAATCGTTTCCATCCTGTTGTTCATCTGGGGCATGGGTATCCTGATCATGTTGAGCGACCCACGCGGACTCGCCAGTCTCGGGACCGTGGACACCGCAACTCTCTCGATCCTTGCCGTTTCCCTACTTGGGTTTTCGTTGGTCGCATTGGTGACAGCCCAGGATCCAAAGAAAGAGATCGTCTACTCCCTGGGCGCTGTGCTGGTGTTGATTTGCCTTGCCGCGGCTTTCCATATGATCAAGACGCACGACCTGGCGATGTCGATCAAGAACGTGATCAGTCTGATTGTGGCGCTGGGCTCCGCCATCTATCTGATCGTTGCGCAGAATTCGGTTTCCCGGGCAACTGTTGCGCGCCCCAGGGCCGCACCTCGTCCGGCACCGGCGCCAAGGCCGAAGGCGGCGTCTCGCCCCGCCCCGGCGCGCAAGAAGGCCGCTACCAGGAAGAAGGCGAAGAAGAAGAAAACCGCGAAAAAGAAGACCAAGGCGCGCCGCTAGAGTCGCGGCGAAACGCCCGCTTCAGCTGGTGTTCTTCCTTGCCTGTGCGGCGGCGTTGCCGGTATAGCTGGCGGGAGTCAGCGCCAGCAGATGCTCGCGCGCCGCTTCCGGGATGTCCAGTTTGCGGATGAAGTCGTGCAGGGAGTCCCGGTCGATGTGGTCCTTGCCCCGCGTCAGTTCCTTCAGTTTCTCGTACGGCTGCGCGATTCCGTAGCGGCGCATCACGGTCTGCACCGCCTCGGCCAGTACCTCCCAGCGCTGATCGAGATCCTGCTGAAGCCGCACCGGGTCGGCCTCCAGTTTGCCCATGCCCCGAAGGGTCGAGCCATAGGCGACCATGGCATAGCCGAGTCCCACACCCAGATTGCGCAGGACGGTGGAATCGGTCAGATCCCGTTGCCAGCGGCTGATGGGCAGCTTTGCCGAGAGATGGTCAAGGATCGCGTTGGACAATCCGAGGTTCCCTTCGGAGTTCTCGAAGTCAATCGGGTTCACCTTGTGCGGCATGGTGGAGGAACCGACCTCGCCGGCGACGACTTTCTGGCGGAAGTATCCGAGGGAGATGTACCCCCAGATGTCGCGGTCGAAGTCGATGAGGATGGTATTGAGTCGGGCGACTGCATCGAACAGTTCGGCGATGTAGTCGTGCGGTTCGATCTGGGTCGTGAAGGGGTTCCACTGGAGCCCCAGCTTTTCGACGAACCCGCGGGCAATGACCTCCCAGTCGACCTCGGGGTAGGCGGCCAGATGGGCATTGTAGTTCCCGACCGCGCCATTGATCTTGCCAAGGATCGCGACATTCGCGATCTGGTCGCGCTGCCGTTGCAGGCGGTATGCGACGTTGGCCATCTCTTTGCCCACGGTGGTGGGCGATGCCGGTTGCCCGTGGGTTCGGGAGAGCATGGGCTGGTCTGCATAGATGTGTGCCAGTTGTTCGATGGCGCCGATCACCTCGTCCACTTCCGGCAACAGGATATTGTCCCGTGCCTCCGTGAGGATCAGTCCATGGGACAGGTTGTTGATGTCCTCGGAGGTGCAGGCGAAATGGAAGAATTCGCTGATTCGTGCAAGGGCGGGATCGTCGGCGGTCTTTTCCTTGAGGAAGTATTCCACCGCTTTCACGTCATGATTCGTCGTGCGTTCGATCTCCTTGATGTGCTGCGCATCGCTTTCGTCGAACTCATCGACCAGGCGGTCGAGCAGGGAGATGCTTGCCGCCGGCAGTGCCGCGACCTCTTCGATCGTCGGGTTTTCCGCAAGCGCCTGCAGCCAGCGGACCTCCACCAGTACACGATGACGAATCAGGCCATACTCGCTGCACACCGGGCGCAGGGTTGCGGTCGCACGATGATAGCGCCCGTCCAGCGGTGACAAGGCGGTCAGGGTGCTCATCGTAGGGGCCGATGTGGGATTTATGGTTTGACTCATGAGGCTGCCTGCTTTGTGTTGTTCCCGGGCCTGGCCCGGCGCCGCTACGTGGATCGCAGCAGCGACCGGAATTCTACCAGATCGCGGCCTTCTTCACGGACGCCTCCACGCGGGTATTGATGACTCCGCCCCCGAGGCATGCTTCGCCGTCATACAGGACCACCGATTGACCCGGCGTGATCGCTCTCTGCGGGCGCTCAAACCGTATGCGTAGCCCGTGCGCGCCGTCCGCTTCGACCCGGGCCACTTCGTCTTTCTGGCGATACCGGATCCGGGCGGTACAACGGCGGGGAAGACCGGGGGCGGCTCCACCGACCCAGTGCAGGTCACCTGCCAGGAGCTCCTCGCCGTACAGGGCCGGGTGGTCCAGTCCCTGAACCACGTACAGGATGTTCCGCTCCAGATCCTTGCCCGCCACGTACCACGCCTCTCCGGGTCCGCCGATTCCGAGCCCGTGGCGCTGGCCGATGGTCGCGTACATCAGCCCCTTATGTCGCCCCTTCAGTTCCCCCTCGAGGCTTCGTATCTCCCCTGGCTGCGCCGGCAGGTAGCGCGCCAGAAAGTCGCGGAAGCGGCGCTCGCCAATGAAACAGATACCGGTGCTGTCCTTGCGGTCGTGGTTGGTGAACCCGGCACGGTGTGCAATCTCGCGTACCTCGGTCTTGTGCAAATCGCCCAGCGGAAACCGGGCTGATTCCAGTTCCCGTTGACCAAGCATATACAGAAAGTACGTCTGGTCCTTGTCCCGATCCGCCGCGCGCAGCAGACGCACGCGTCCGTCCACGTGGTCCCGGCGTGCGTAGTGCCCGGTTGCGATGCAGTCGGCACCCAGGTCCAGCGCGTAGTCGAGAAAGGCCTTGAACTTGATTTCACGATTACAAAGAACATCGGGATTGGGTGTACGGCCGGCGCGATATTCCTTGAGGAAGTAGTCGAATACCCGGTCCCAGTATTCGGTGGAGAAGTTCACCGTCCGCAGCGGAATCTCCAGCTGCGCACAGACTTCGCGCGCGAAGCCCAGGTCCTCCTCGGCGGAGCAATAGTCCTCGTCGTCGTCCTCTTCCCAGTTCTTCATATACACGGCGGTGACGCGCTTGCCCTGTTCCAGCAGCCGCAAGGCGGCGACCGAGGAGTCCACGCCACCGGAAAGGCCTACCGCGACATGTTCGGCGGTCTTGCTGTTCATGCGCCCGGGTCCATGTGCCTGAGAATCTCCAGGGACACCCGTTGACCGGCGAGGTAGTCGCGAACACCCTGTTCCACCTGCGGGCTGCGATGGATGGCGCGCGCAGCAGCCAGTTCGTCCAGGCTCAGCCAGACCGTACGCCGAATGCCTTTGTCCAGGGATTGCTCGGGATGATGAGTCAGAAGGTGTCCGCTGAAGGCAAACCGCAGATAGGTGCGATCACGCCGGGGATAGGGCCAGAGATAGATGCCAACCAGCGCATCGGGAGCGAAGTCCCACGCCGTTTCTTCGCGCGTTTCGCGAATGGCTGCGTCGGTCAGTGATTCGCCGGATTCCAGGTGTCCGGCGGGCTGATTCAGACGCACACCCTCATCGGTATCTTCCTCCACGAACAGGAAACGACCGTCGCGCTCGACCACGGCGGCAACAGTGACATGGGGTCTCCAGATCATGGGCGGACCATATCAGAGCGACGGGTCGGCCGCACGCCACTGCCCGGGAGCAAGATCGTCCAGTTGCCACGGGCCGACCGAGATGCGTACGAGCCGCAGCGTGGGGTATCCGACGGCGGCCGTCATGCGCCGCACCTGGCGATTGCGTCCCTCGCGGAGAACGATCTCCAGCCAGGAGGTGGGGATTGCGCGCCGGTAGCGAATGGGAGGATCGCGCGGCCACAGCTGTGGTTCTGCGTCCAGGACGCGCGCCTCGGCAGGTCGTGTTATTCGGCCGTCGAGCTCAACCCCGTGGCGCAGTCTCTGGAGAGCGACATCGTCCGGCTGTCCCTCGACCTGGACCCAGTATGTCTTTGCCAGCTTGTGTTCGGGATCGCTGATTCGATGTTGCAGACTTCCGTCGTTGGTCAGAATGACCAGGCCCTCGCTATCCCGGTCCAGACGGCCGGCGGGGTAGACATCTCGCACCGGCAGGATGTCCGCCAGGGTCGCGCGGGCCTCGCTGTCCGTGAATTGGCACAGGGTGCCAAAGGGCTTGTTCAGGAGAATCAGACGTGCGGGTTCGCGGCGACGGGATGGTCGTCTGCTGCGATTCCGTCTGGATCTGATGTTACTATCCGCCAAGGTTCACCGGGCCGCCGCGCGGCCGCTTTTCCGAGTCATCCTTTTATAGTGGAGTTTGAAATGTCCTTCGACAAGATCGTGGTTCCGGCCGACGGCGAGCAGATTTCCGTGCGTGACGGCGCGTTGCAAGTGCCCGAGCGGCCCATCATTCCCTTCATCGAGGGAGACGGTACCGGGATCGATATCACGCCTGTGATGCGCAAGGTCGTGGATGCCGCGGTGGACAAGGCCTATGAAGGAAAGCGCAAGATCGCCTGGATGGAGATCTATGCCGGAGAGAAGGCGACCCGCGTGTATGGCGAGGGCGTATGGTTGCCGGATGAGACCATGACGGCGGTGCGCGACTATGTGGTTTCCATCAAGGGACCGCTGACCACACCCGTGGGCGGGGGGATACGTTCACTCAACGTAGCCCTGCGCCAGGACCTGGACCTGTATGTGTGTCTGCGGCCGGTGCGTTATTTCACAGGCACCCCGAGCCCGGTGAAGGAGCCCGAGAAGACCGACATGGTGATCTTTCGCGAGAACTCGGAAGACATCTATGCCGGCATTGAATGGGCCGCCGGGACACCGGAGGTAGAAAAGCTAATCGAATTCCTCCAGGGAGAGCTGGGAGTACGCAAGATCCGCTTCCCGGAGACTTCCGGGATCGGGATCAAACCCGTTTCCCGCGAAGGGACACGACGGCTGGTGCGCAGGGCGATCGAGTACGCGATTGCGAACCATCGATCATCGGTGACCCTGGTGCACAAGGGAAACATCATGAAATTCACCGAGGGCGCTTTCAAGAACTGGGGTTATGAGCTGGCGAAAGAGGAATTCGGAGCCGAGGAGATCGATGCTGGCCCGTGGTGCCGTATGCGCCACCCCGAGACCGGTGCCGAGATCATCATCAAGGATGTGATTGCCGATGCCTTCCTGCAACAGATCCTTTTGCGTCCCGAGGAGTACAGCGTGGTCGCCACGCTCAATTTGAACGGCGACTATATCTCCGACGCCCTGGCGGCCCAGGTCGGAGGCATTGGTATCGCGCCGGGAGCCAATCTGTCGGACTCGGTGGCCATGTTCGAAGCCACTCACGGCACCGCACCCAAATACGCGGGCAAGGACCAGGTCAACCCCGGTTCGCTGATCCTGTCGGCGGAGATGATGTTGCGGCACCTGGGCTGGATCGAGGCGGCCGATGCCATCATCCGTGGAATGCAAGGGGCGATCCAGGCGAAGACGGTGACCTATGACCTGGCGCGCCTGCTGCCCGATGCCACAAAGCTGAGTTGCTCGGGCTTTGGTGATGCCGTGATTGCGCACATGTAAGGCGATGGCGGACGACCAGAAAAAACCCGGCCGGGGCCGGGTTCTGGAAGTCGGGTTCGTGGTACGTCCTAGTCTTTCGCGCTGGCCTGTATGTTGTAGGCCTGCGGACCTTTCGGCCCCTGTTGCACTTCGTACTCAACAGCCTGGCCTTCCTTCAGGGTCTTGAAACCGTCCATCTGGATTGCCGAGAAGTGCGCGAAGACATCTGCGCCGCCATCGCTGGGCGAGATAAAGCCATAGCCCTTCGTGGCGCTAAACCACTTTACGGTACCTGTTGCCATCATACTTCCTCCCACTGCCTAGCCTGGTGTTTCAGCATCGACGCACCCCTCGGTGCGCCTACCGGCGGGCATGACCGTTTCTTTACGGTTCTTTCCGGGTTTTCCCGAGCTCGCTTCGGCTTGTCCACCGGACGATCGCCAGGTTGTGGCGCCATCCGAGCCAATCAATCTTGCCCGTTTTTCGTTGCAAGTCAAGGGCTTTGCCCGTTTGAAACCCGGGGAAACGCACCCAGTGCCATGAAATTCATGCCAGATTCGTGGTTGAAATTTGGCCGCACGGGCGGAAAATAATGGAAGGAAACTTGTCCCCGGATTGGTCTAACATATAGGAATAGAGAGACGACCCCTGTAACGATGTCTACCGAGCGGCCTGAACATATCGACGACCTGGTCGTCCAGGAAGCGAAACCCCAGGTCAAGAAACCGCCGATGTACAGGGTGCTCCTGCTGAACGATGACTATACTCCTATGGAGTTTGTCGTGATCGTACTGGAGCGCTTCTTCTCCATGACGCGGGAGAACGCCACCCGTATCATGTTACAGGTGCACCAACAGGGTATGGGCGTGTGCGGGGTGTTTGCCCGCGAGATCGCCGAAACCAAGGTGCATGAGGTAACCGAATTTTCGCAGCAGAATGAACATCCGCTGCAATGCACCATGGAGCCGGACTAGATCGATTTCAGTAGTAGGGCAGTAGCCCAGAGGTGGTCACGTGTTATCACAAGAGCTGGAGTTTTCACTCAATAGTGCCTTCCGGGATGCCCGGACACGCGGCCATGAATACATCACTGTCGAGCATCTCCTTGCCGCACTGCTCGACAATCCCTCCGCGGTAAAGGTCCTGCGCGCCTGCGGCGGCAAGGTCAACGAGGCCCAGCCGACAATCGGTTTTCAGCGCGTGATCCAGCGCGCCGTTCTGCACGTGCAGGGCGTTGGCAAGAAAGAGGTTACGGGCGCCAATGTTCTGGTAGCGATCTTTGGCGAGAAGGATTCGCACGCGGTCTATTTCCTTCATCAGCAAAACATCAGCCGCTTTGACGTGGTCAACTTCATTTCCCACGGGATCTCCAAGGTGCCGGATGAGGGGCAGAATGAACTGCCCGCACCCGAGGAGGCGGAAGAGGGCGCCGGTCAGGCGGCCGAGCGCAGCCCGCTGGACCTGTTCACCGTCAATCTCAATGAACAGGCGCGATTGGGCAAGATTGACCCCCTCATTGGCCGCGAAGCCGAACTGGAGCGAACCATCCAGGTGCTGTGCAGGCGACGGAAAAACAATCCCCTGTTCGTGGGCGAGGCCGGCGTGGGCAAGACCGCGATTGCGGAAGGTCTCGCCAAGAAGATCGTCGATGAAGAAGTGCCGGAGGTTCTCGCGGACTCGACGATCTATTCACTGGACATGGGCGCTTTGCTGGCCGGGACCAAGTACCGCGGCGATTTCGAGAATAGGCTCAAGGCCGTTATCGGACAACTCAAGAAACAGCCCAATGGGGTTCTGTTCATTGACGAGATCCACACCATTATTGGTGCCGGAGCGGCGTCCGGGGGCGCGATGGATGCGTCAAATCTCTTGAAGCCGGCCCTGGGCTCCGGTGAGCTGAAATGCATCGGTTCGACCACCTACCAGGAATACCGCGGTATTTTCGAAAAGGATCGCGCGCTGTCCCGGCGGTTCCAGAAGATCGATGTGACCGAGCCTTCCGTGGACGAGACAGTACAGATCCTGCGGGGTCTGCGCTCCCGCTTCGAAGAGCACCATGGTGTGCGCTACACCCAACAGGCGCTACGCAGCGCGGTGGAGTTGTCGTCGCGCTACATCAACGACCGACACCTGCCGGACAAGGCCATCGACGTGATCGACGAGGCCGGCGCCGGCATGCGGCTGGTGGCACCCAGCAAACGCAAGAAGACGATTGGTGTTCACGATATCGAAATGATCGTTGCCAAGATGGCGCGCATTCCTCCGAAGCAGGTGTCGAGCTCGGATCGTCAGACGCTTCGCAACCTCGACCGCGACCTGAAAATGGTGGTCTATGGACAGGACGAGGCGATTGATGCATTGTCCACCTCCATCAAGCTGTCCCGTGCCGGTCTGGGTGACGAGGATCATCCCATCGGTTGCTACCTGTTTGCCGGCCCTACCGGTGTGGGCAAGACCGAGGTTACGCGGCAGCTGGCCATGACCATGGGCGTGGAACTGATTCGCTTCGACATGTCCGAATACATGGAGCGCCACACGGTATCCCGCCTGATCGGTGCACCCCCCGGCTATGTCGGATTCGACCAGGGCGGGTTGCTGACCGATGCCATCAACAAGCATCCCCATGCGGTGCTGTTGCTGGACGAGATCGAGAAAGCACATCCGGATGTATTCAACCTGCTGCTGCAGGTGATGGATCATGGGACCCTTACGGACAACAATGGACGGAAGGCCGATTTTCGCAACGTAGTAATCGTGATGACGACAAACGCCGGGGCCGAGAAGCTGCAGCGCCGCTCCATGGGCTTTGCCGAGCAGAGTCATCGTGGCGATGAATTGCAGGAGATCAACCGCATTTTCAGCCCGGAGTTCCGTAATCGCCTGGACGCGATCATCAACTTCAAGTCGCTGGACGAGGAAGGAGACCATCAAGCACGTGGTCGACAAGTTCATCCTCGAACTGGAGGCGCAGCTTGCGGACAAGAACGTCACCATCGATCTCGATGACGAGGCGCGCGAATGGCTTGCGAAACATGGCTACGATCCCAGTATGGGGGCGCGGCCCATGGCGCGACTGATTCAGGACAAGATCAAACGCCGGCTCGCGGATGAACTCCTGTTCGGCGCGCTGTCGGACGGGGGTGAGGTCAAGGTCCGTGTGCGGGACGACGATCTGGACTTCGACTACGCCGGAACCCGGGCGACCACCTGAAGTTGGCAGCAACGGCGCCCTGTCGCGGGGCGCCGTATCCTTCCCTAGGCCTTTACGTAGACCCAGCCTTCATTGAGGCGCAGGAGAATCTGATCCAGCGCGGAAGGCACCACCCGCACGCCTGGCAACAGGTGCGGATTGATCTTCTTCTCCAGCCTCAGCCGTTCCAGCGTTCGCTTGCACGCGAGGAAGCTGACGTTGGGGTACTGTTTCTGAAGCTGGGCGATGCGCCGGCCAAAATGGGATACATCGCTGCGCAGGAGGTCCAGACCCCCGGAATTGGCAATGATCTCGAGTTGCAGTTTCTTATGTTCCTTGCGATAGGAACTCAACAGATTCTGAGCCTCATCAAGGGCCGATTCCATGTCCCCGGGGTCGTGACTGCTCACATGGAGGATTGCCCGGAGATCCTTGGCCGATGTGCCGATCGGTTGAGCCAGCGTGTGCAGTGAACTCGATGAGAATGAATAGGGCTCGCCGCCACTGGTGCCCGGCACCTGGTGCGTGGACCAGCCCACCGCAAAGCCCAGCAAAAGCAGGACGCCGGCGGCAATGGACCGATTCCAGGACATGCGGGGAAACAGCCGTGGACGCCGCGCTGCCGTATCTTCGAGGAATGCGGCACGAACGAGGTCCCGCACGCGACGGTACTCGTGGAGTCGTCGGCGCAGGTCGGGATTGCTACTGACTTCCCCAAGGACCCGTTGCTCCTCGGTATCCTTGAGTTCCCCGTCCAGCAGTTCGCACAGGATGCCGTTGTTGATTTGTCTTCCCGACTTCATTTAATTCTCCGTAGGGCAACAACTTGGGGCTCAATCGAGTCGCCGCCAATATCGAACAGGGCCTGGCGCAGTGTCTCCCGTGCGCGGCAAATCCGGCTGGTGACCGTGCCGCGCGGAATGTCCAGAATTTCGGCTACTTCATCATAGGAAAAACCTTCGATGTCCACCAGGGACAGCGCTTCCCGTTGCGAGACAGGAAGGGTGGCGATGGCTCGCCGAACGCGTGCGATCAGTTCCGAACGCTCCAGGTCGCCGTCCACGGACAACTCTTCCAGAACCTCCGGATCATCAATATCGATCGTATTGCGATGGCGTCGCAAATGGTCGCGCCAGCAGTTACGCAGAATATCGAACAGCCAGGCATCCATGGCCCGCGTGGAACGTAACTGGTTTAGCTTGCGAAAGGCCTTGCTGAGGGTTTCTTGGACCAGATCATCGGCCAGGGCGGGGTCCTGGCACCACGATATGGCAATGCGGCGAAGGCGTCGGCGCCGCTCGCGCAGTCTGATCGTAAATTCCCACAGCTGGCCGACAAGGACCTGTGCCATGGCTCCTCCACTGTTTAGTAGTAGTTTTTCGTTACCATACCAGTGGGCCGCGACCTTGCCCAGCCGGATTGGAATGTTAAGGAAATATTAAGAATTTTTTGAAATTTTATGGATACATTTTGGCCGCTGTTGCGTCTCAACGTATACGGGAAGAAATACGACGACAAAACGGGGAGTTCCGTGGCCGTAATCCGCGGGCGATCCTGGTGATTCTTTCCGAAGTATTAAAATCCAACTAGGAGGAGTTGTTATGCGTAAGTCGCTTGTATCCGGCATCCTCGTCGGATTCTTGGTGTTGTCTGCTGGAATCGCCCATGCGGCGAACAAATTTGTTCTCCAGATCAGCGATGCCAGCGCTCAAAAGCAGACCCTGGTCCTGAACGTTGCCAACAATCTGGAAAAGCACTACGGCGTCGGTAACGTGGATGTGGAAATCGTGGCCTTCGGCCCGGGTCTGCGCCTGCTGTTCGCCGACAACATACGGAAGGACCGCATCCAGACTCTGAACATGAATGGCGTTCGGTTTTCCGCGTGCAGCAATACAATTCATGGTATGAGCAAGATCCTGGGCAAACCTCCGGCTCTCAATTCGCGGGCCAAGGTTGTTCCCGGCGGCGTCGTCCGTATCGCGGATCTGGTGAGCCAGGGCTATATCCTGATTCGTCCCTGATCCACGCTGTAATGGCAGCAAAAAACAGAACCTGAAAAACAGGAGGAGCACTCGTGAATTTCAAAAAACTAACCATGGCGTTCGCCGTGGCCGGCACCATGTTGGCGGCCGGAAACGCGCAGGCCACGAACTGGCTGAGGCTACAAGGCGTAGAAGACCCGGGTAGCGGTGGCCGTGCCAAGGTCTGGGGCTTCCTGCAGCCTACTTACCAGAAAGACCTCAGCCCGGGAACCGGCCCGGAACCGACCCGTATTGGCCCGAATCTGGACGGCCAGGAACAGTTCCAGCTGTTTCGCGCCCGTATCGGTGTTCGTGGTACCGCGCTGCCGCTGGATGATTCGGTCGACTATTTCATCATGGCGGAGTTCGGCCACAATGGCGCCACAGATGGTGGTATCTACGGACAGCGGAGCCCGGCCCGGCTGATGGATGCCAGTGTTACCGTGAGCATGGTTCCAAGAGCTCGCGTGCGTTTCGGTCTGTTCAAGACCCCCGGACCGGAAGAGACCTTTCAGGGCATCCCGGCCTTGGACTACATCAACTTCACGTG
>JARRJV010000038.1 GCA_037388825.1 Acidiferrobacteraceae bacterium
CACCACGGTCAGGGCCGCGGTCAGCGTGGTCTTGCCGTGGTCGACGTGGCCGATGGTTCCGACGTTGACGTGGGGTTTACTACGTTCAAATTTTTCCTTGGACATCTTGGGTGCCTCGTCGCAGTTGTCTTCAGCTCGCCTTCTTGATCACGGCCTCGGCCACGTTACTCGGGGCCGGAGCATACTTCTTGAATTCCATGGTGTAATTGGCGCGGCCCTGCGTCGCGGAACGCAGCGAAGTCGCGTAACCGAACATCTCGGCCAGGGGGACCTCGGCGCGGACGATCTTGCCCGCCGGGGCGTCTTCCATTCCCTGGATCATGCCGCGACGGGAACTCAGGTCGCCGTTCACGGGGCCCATGTACTCCTCCGGCGTTACCACTTCCACCGCCATGATGGGTTCCAGCACCACCGGATCGGCGTTGCGCGCACCCTCGCGGAAGCACATGGAGGCGGCCATCTTGAACGAGTTCTCCGACGAGTCGACCTCGTGGTAGGAACCGTCATACAGGGTGACCTTCACGTCCACGACCGGGTAGCCGGCCTGGATGCCGCGCTCCAGGGCCTCTTCCACGCCCTTGTTTACCGCGGGGATGTACTCGCGCGGGACCACGCCGCCCTTGATCTCGTCCACGAACTCGAAGCCGCTACCGGGCTCCAGGGGCTCGAGGCGCAGGTAGACGTGGCCGTACTGGCCGCGACCACCGGACTGCTTGGCGTACTTGTATTCCTGTTCGATCGGCTTGCGAATGGTTTCACGGTAGGCCACCTGCGGCGCACCGACATTGGCCTCGACGCCGAACTCACGCTTCATGCGGTCGATGATGATGTCCAGGTGCAGCTCGCCCATGCCGGAGATAATGGTCTGGCCGGATTCCTCGTCGGTGCGGACGCGGAAGGAAGGATCTTCCTGGGCCAGACGCCCGAGGGCGATACCCATCTTTTCCTGGTCCGCCTTGGTCTTGGGCTCCACGGCCTGGGAAATCACGGGCTCGGGGAATTCCATACGCTCGAGCACGATGACGTTGTTCGGATCACACAGGGTGTCACCCGTGGTGATGTCCTTGAGGCCAACGGCGGCGGCGATATCGCCTGCCAGTACTTCCTTGATCTCTTCGCGGCTGTTGGCATGCATCTGCAGCAGACGGCCGATGCGCTCTTTCTTCTGGCGCACGGAGTTGTACACGGTGTCACCGGAATTCAGAACACCGGAATAGACACGGAAGAAGACCAACTGGCCCACGAACGGGTCGGTCGCGATCTTGAATGCCAGGGCGGCAAACGGTTCCTTGTCGTCTGAATGACGCTCGGCCTCGCTCTCGGCGGCATCGTCCAGATGGCCCTTGATCGAAGGCACGTCTACGGGGGCCGGCATGAAATCGACAATCGCGTCCAGCATCGCCTGCACGCCCTTGTTCTTGAACGCGGAACCACACAGCACCGGGACGATTTCATTCGCCAGGGTACGAGCACGCAGGCCCTTCTTGATGTCCTCAGGCGGCAGATCGCCGGCTTCGAGATACTTGTCCATCAGCTCCTCGGACGACTCGGCGGCGGCCTCGAGCATCTGCTCACGCAGTTCGGCGGCCTTGTCCTGAAGCTCGGCCGGGATGTCTTCCTCACGGAAGGTGGTACCCATGTCGTCCTCGTTCCAGTAGATGGCCTTCATCTTGATGAGGTCGACCACACCCTTGAACTGGTCTTCGGCACCAATATTCAGCTGCAGGGGAACCGGATTGGCGCCCAGGCGGGTCTTGACCTGTTCGACCACGCGCAGAAAGTCGGCGCCGGCACGGTCCATCTTGTTGACGAAGGCCATGCGTGGGACATGATATTTATTGGCCTGGCGCCACACGGTCTCGGACTGGGGCTCCACGCCGCCGACGGCGCAGAATACGGCACAGGCACCGTCGAGCACGCGCAGGGAACGCTCCACCTCAATGGTGAAGTCCACGTGCCCGGGCGTATCAATAATATTGATACGGTACTCGGGGTACTGCTGCTCCATGCCCTTCCAGAAACAGGTGGTGGCGGCGGAGGTAATGGTGATGCCGCGCTCCTGCTCCTGCTCCATCCAGTCCATAACGGCCGCACCGTCGTGCACCTCGCCGATCTTGTGCGAGACGCCGGTGTAGAACAGCACGCGTTCGGTGGTCGTCGTCTTACCGGCATCGATGTGGGCCATGATGCCGATGGTGCGATACCGCTCAATAGGAGTTTTCCGTGCCACGGTGTTTCCCTCGTCAGCCGCTTACCAGCGGTAGTGGGCGAAAGCCCTGTTTGCTTCCGCCATACGATGTGTATCTTCGCGCTTCTTGTACGCGGTGCCGCGGCGATCGGCCGCGTCCATCAATTCGTCCGCCAGCTTCACACCCATGGACTTTCCGCCACGGGCGCGCGCCGCTTCCACGATCCAGCGCATGGCCAGAGCCATTTGCCGGCTCGAACGCACCTCGACCGGAACCTGGTAGGTGGCGCCACCCACGCGGCGGCTCTTGACCTCCACGTCGGGCTTGACGTTGTCCAGGGCATCCTGAAAAAAGGAAACCGGATCCTTCTTCGTACGCTCGGCAATCGTGTCCAGGGCACCGTAAACGATGCGCTCGGCAACGGATTTCTTGCCGCTGTGCATGATCACGTTGATGAACTTCGCCAGCACCTGGTTCCCGTATTTCGGGTCCGGCAGGACCTGGCGTTTCGGTACTTCTCTTCGTCTCGGCATCGCGTTAGCTACCTGGCTCTAAAGACCAAAAACGCCGCACGGACAGGCGCGGCGATACTTCAATTCGTCAAAAATCAGGACTTGGGACGCTTCGCCCCGTACTTGGACCGGCCCTGACGGCGATCTGATACACCGGCTGTGTCCAGGGTGCCGCGCACCGTGTGGTAACGCACACCCGGCAAGTCCTTCACACGTCCGCCGCGGATCAGCACGACGGAGTGTTCCTGGAGGTTGTGCCCTTCGCCACCGATGTAACTGCTTACCTCGTAGCCATTGGTCAGGCGCACACGGGCGACCTTGCGCAGGGCCGAATTCGGCTTTTTCGGGGTCGTGGTATACACGCGCGTGCACACGCCCCGCTTCTGCGGACTCGCCTCCAGTGCCGGAACAGTGGACTTTTTTGTCCCTTTTTTCCGGGATTTACGGACCAATTGGTTAATCGTCGGCATCTATCACTCCAGCCCAAAAAAACAAACGACAGGCCGGGATGGGTCCGGCCTGTCATTCAAGGTGGGGCGCGATTCTAGGCACACGCCCCTAGTGTGTCAAGCCGATTTCGCCCCTAAACCGGGGGCAAAACCGGCCCTTTTTCAGCTCGCCGCGGCCTCGTCGTCCTCGCCCGTGGCACCCGCCGTCATTCCGGTCAGGGAGCGCTCCAGGGCAAGCTCCTCTTCCCGGCTTTCGACGCGCTGGCGGCGTCGCTCGTGGTGGTACGCCAGGCCGGTTCCGGCCGGGATCAGGCGACCCACGATGACGTTTTCCTTCAGGCCGCGCAGCTTGTCCCGCTTGCCGTTGATGGAGGCTTCGGTCAGCACACGGGTGGTCTCCTGGAAGGAGGCGGCGGAAATGAACGATTCCGTGGACAGGGAGGCCTTGGTGATGCCCAGCAGCATGGGCTCCCAGGTCGCCGGCTGCTTGCCTGCGGCCACCACTTCCTCGTTTTCGTCCAGCAGAATAGAGCGTTCCGCCTGTTCTCCCGGCAGGAAGCTGGTATCGCCCGGATCCAGCACATTCACCTTGCGCAGCATCTGGCGAATAATGACCTCGATGTGCTTATCGTTGATCCTCACGCCCTGCAGGCGGTACACGTCCTGCACCCCGTCCACGATATAGTTAGTCAGGGCCTCGGTACCCAGCAGGCGAAGGATGTCCACCGCCACCGGGGAACCATCGACGATCACGTCGCCCTGCTCCACGGTCTCACCCTCGAATACGGTGATATGGCGCCCCTTGGCGATCAGGTACTCGTGGGGCTCACCGTCCCGGTCAGTGATGATCAGGCGCTGCTTGCCCTTGGTCTCCTTGCCGAATGAGACCACACCCGAGACCTCGGCCAGAATGGCCGCGTCCTTGGGCTTGCGTGCCTCGAACAGTTCCGCCACGCGGGGCAGACCACCCGTGATGTCACGGGTCTTGGACGATTCCTGTGGAATACGGGCCAGCACCGCGCCGACGGTCACCTTGACGCCGTCGTCCACGGTGATGATGGCGCCAGGCGGCAGCGTGTAACGTGCCGGCATGTCCGTGCCAGCAATCATCACCGGCTCGCCCTTTTCATCCACCAGGGAAATCATTGGACGCAATTCCTTGCCGCCGCGTGCATGCTTGGGATCCAGCACCACGTAGGTGGACAGACCCGTGATCTCGTCGGTCTGGCGGTTCACGCTGGCGCCATCGATCAGGTCGGTGAAGGCAACCTTACCCGCCACCTCGGTGACGATCGGATGGGTATGGGGGTCCCAATTGGCCACAATGGCACCCGCCTTGACCCGGTCGCCATCGGCGACGGTCATGACAGCACCATAGGGCATCTTGTAGCGCTCGCGGTCGCGACCATGGTCGTCCTGCACGATCAGCTCGCCGGAACGCGACACCGCGACCCAGTTGCCTTCGGCATTCTGCACCGTCTTGATGTTGCGCATGCGCGCCACACCGCTGGTCTTGACCTCGATCTTGCTGACCGCGGCGGCACGGGAGGCGGCGCCGCCGATGTGGAAGGTCCGCATGGTCAGCTGGGTGCCGGGCTCGCCGATACTCTGGGCGGCGATCACGCCGACCGCCTCGCCCTGGTTCACCAGGTGACCGCGGGCCAGATCGCGACCGTAGCACTTGGCGCACACGCCGTAGCGGGTTTCGCAGGTTACGGGGGAACGGACCAGTACCTGGTCGATGTTCTTGTCCTCGAGCAGGCGCACCAGATTCTCGTCCAGCATGGTGCCGTCCTGGACCAGCACCTGGGAATCGTCTGCCGGATCGTTGATGTCGCCGATGACGACGCGGCCGAGGATACGGTCGCGCAGCGGCACCACCACTTCGCCACCCTCGACCAGGGCCGAACGGGTCACACCCCACTCGGTACCACAGTCATCCTCGGTCACGACCAGGTCCTGACAGACATCCACCAGGCGGCGGGTCAGGTAGCCGGAGTTGGCGGTCTTTAGCGCGGTATCAGCCAGACCCTTGCGCGCGCCGTGGGTGGAGATGAAGTACTCCAGCACCGTGAGGCCTTCGCGGAAGTTGGCCATGATCGGCGACTCGATGATGGAGCCATCCGGCTTGGCCATGAGGCCGCGCATGCCGGCGAGCTGACGAATCTGGGCCGCGCTACCACGGGCGCCGGAATCGGCCATCATGAAGATGGAATTGAAGGAGTCCTGCTTGACCGCATTACCTTCGCGATCGGTGACCTCCTCGGATCCCAGCATCTCCATCATGGACTTGGCTACCTTGTCGGAGGTGTGTGTCCAGATGTCGACGACCTTGTTGTAGCGCTCCCCGTCGGTCAGTAGACCGGAGGCGTGCTGTTTCTGGATGCTCTTCACCTGATCCTCGGCATCGCCCAGGATAGCCACCTTTTCCGCCGGCGTGATCATGTCGTCCACACCGATGGAGACCCCGGCGCGCGCGGCATAGCCAAAGCCCGTATACATCAACTGGTCGGCGAAGATTACGGTCGCCTTCAGGCCGACGCGGCGATAACAGATATTGATGAGCTCGGAGATGTCCTTCTTCTTGAGAGGCTTGTTCAGCAGCTCTTCGAACGGCAGACCCTCCGGAAGCAGCTCCGACAATAGTGCGCGACCAACCGTCGTGTCGTAGACACGGGTGTGGCCGACCAGCTCGCCGGAGTCGTCCAGCTCGACCGTGGGGATACGCACCTTGACCTTGGCATGCAGGGACACGGACTTCGTGTTGTACGCACGATGTACTTCGGCGACATCGGCGAAGAAGCGACCCTCGCCCTTGTCATTGATGCGCTCACGCGTCATGTAGTACAGGCCGAGAACGATGTCCTGCGACGGCACGATGATGGGATCACCATTGGCCGGTGACAGCACGTTGTTGGTCGACATCATCAGGGCGCGGGCTTCCAGCTGTGCCTCGGTGGACAATGGGATGTGCACCGCCATCTGGTCGCCATCGAAGTCCGCGTTGTAGGCGGCGCAAACCAGCGGATGCAGCTGGATGGCCTTGCCTTCGATCAGCACAGGCTCAAAGGCCTGGATGCCCAGGCGATGCAGGGTTGGGGCACGGTTCAGCAGCACCGGGTGCTCGCGGATAACCTCTTCCAGGATGTCCCATACCTCAGGGCTGGCCTGTTCCACCATCTTTTTCGCAGCCTTGATGGTGGTGGCGAGGCCACGGGCCTCCAGTTTGCCGAAGATGAAGGGCTTGAACAGTTCCAGCGCCATCTTTTTGGGCAGACCGCACTGGTGCAGCTTGAGCGCCGGACCGACCACGATCACGGAACGGCCGGAATAATCCACGCGCTTGCCCAGCAGGTTCTGGCGGAAGCGGCCCTGCTTGCCCTTGATCATGTCGGCCAGGGACTTCAGCTGGCGCTTGTTTGCGCCGGTAATGGCCTTGCCGCGACGACCGTTGTCGAGCAGCGCGTCCACCGCTTCCTGAAGCATACGTTTCTCGTTGCGCACGATGATATCGGGCGCATTCAGGTCCAGCAGGCGCTTCAGGCGGTTGTTTCGGTTGATGACCCGGCGGTACAGATCGTTCAGGTCGGAAGTGGCGAACCGTCCACCGTCCAGCGGCACCAGCGGACGCAGCTCGGGCGGCAGTACCGGCAGGATCTCCAGCACCATCCATTCCGGCCGGTTCCCCGACTGCAGGAAGGCCTCGATTACCTTCAGCCGCTTGGTCAGCTTCTTGATCTTGGTCTCGGATTTGGTCGCGCCCAGTTCCTCACGAAGCGTTGTTCGCACTTCTTCCAGGTTGAGCCGGCGCAACAGGTCACGTACGGCCTCGGCACCCATGCGGGCGTCGAACTCATCGCCATACTCCTCGATGGCATTGAGGTAGGCCTCTTCGTTGAGCAGCATGCCGCGTTCCATGGGCGTCATGCCGGGATCAACCACGACATAGGCCTCGAAATAGAGCACCCGCTCAATGTCGCGCAGGGTCATGTCCAGCGCCAGGCCCATGCGCGAGGGCAGGGATTTCAGGAACCAGATGTGCGCCACCGGGCTCGCCAGCTCGATGTGGCCCATGCGCTCGCGGCGTACCTTGGACAGAGTGACTTCCACGCCGCATTTCTCGCAGATGACGCCGCGGTGCTTGAGACGCTTGTACTTGCCGCACAGGCACTCGTAGTCCTTGGTCGGCCCAAAGATCTTGGCACAGAACAGCCCGTCGCGTTCCGGCTTGAAAGTGCGGTAATTGATGGTCTCCGGCTTCTTGACCTCACCGAACGACCACGACCGGATCTTCTCCGGCGACGCGAGGCCGATGTGAATTACGTCAAAGTCGTCTGACCTTCCGGCTTGTTTGAAAAGATTAAAGAGATCTTTCAAAGCCCTGTCTCCTGCTGTGCAGTTTTAAACGTTTCGGGTCAGGCAACTGCCCGCCCGCTGGTGCATTGCCGATTGCTCGACGCCGCGCCTATTCCTGTTCCAGTTCGATATCGATACCGAGAGAACGAATTTCCTTCACCAACACATTGAAGGACTCCGGCATACCGGCCTCCATGCGGTGATCATTCTTGACGATATTCTCGAACATCTTCGTACGCCCCTGGACGTCATCCGATTTCACGGTGAGCATTTCCTGCAGGGTGTAGGACGCGCCATAGGCCTCCAGCGCCCAGACCTCCATCTCACCAAAGCGCTGTCCGCCGAACTGCGCCTTGCCGCCCAGCGGCTGCTGGGTTACCAGGCTGTACGGGCCGGTGGAACGCGCGTGCATCTTGTCGTCCACCAGGTGGTTCAGCTTGAGGATGTACATGTAGCCGACCGTAACCGGGCGATCGAAGGCATCACCCGTGCGACCGTCATACAGCGTGGTCTGGCCCGAGCGCGGCAGACCGGCCAGTTCGAGCAGATCCTTGATCTCCTCTTCGGACGCACCGTCGAAGACCGGCGTTGCCATAGGTACACCCAGGCGCAGGTTGTTCGCGAGGTTCAATACCTCGCCGTCCTCCAGGGACTTGATGTCTTCCTTGCGGGTGCCGCCACCGTTATAGACCTTGTCCAGGTACTTGCGTACTGCGTCGGCATTGGCTTCCTGGCGCAGCATTTCCTCGATTTGCGTGCCCAGGCGGCTTGCCGCCCAGCCCAGGTGGGTCTCCAGCACCTGACCCACGTTCATACGCGACGGCACACCCAGGGGATTCAACACGATTTCCACCGGCTGTCCGTCGGCCATGTAGGGCATGTCTTCCACCGGGACGATGCGCGAGATCACGCCCTTGTTCCCGTGGCGGCCGGCCATCTTGTCACCCGGCTGCAGGCGGCGCTTCACCGCCACGTGCACCTTGACCATCTTCAGCACGCCGGGGGCGAGATCGTCGCCCGAGGTGATCTTGGCCTTCTTTTCGGTGAACTTGGTATCGAAGAATTCCCGGTGACGCGCCAGCTGCTGTTTCAGCTGTTCCATGGTCTGGCTGGCGTCCTCGTTGCGCAGGCGGATGTCCCACCAGTTGTCGCGCTCCAGTTCGGCCAGATAGGTCTTGGTGACCTTGTCGTCCTTCTTCAGGCCGGCGGGGCCGCCATCGACAGTCTTGCCGGTCAACAGGCGTTCCAGACGCGCGTACAGATCGTCTTCGACGATGCGGAACTGGTCGTTCAGATCTTTCTGCACCCGCTCGAGTTCCGACTGCTCGATGGACTTGGCACGCGCGTCCTTCTCCACCCCGTCGCGGGTAAAGACCTGCACGTCGATGACCGTGCCGCTCATGCCTGAGGGCAGGCGCAGGGAGGTGTCCTTCACGTCGGACGCCTTCTCACCGAAGATGGCGCGCAGCAGTTTTTCTTCCGGGGTCAGCTGGGTTTCGCCCTTGGGCGTGACCTTGCCCACCAGGATATCGCCGGCGTTCACCTCGGCACCGATGTAGACAATGCCGGACTCGTCCAGCTTGCCCAGGGCGGCCTCGCCCACATTGGGAATATCGCGGGTGATCTCCTCGGAACCCAGCTTGGTGTCGCGGGCGACCGTGGACAACTCCTCGATATGGATGGTCGTGAACTTGTCCTGTTCGACCACGCGCTCCGAGATGAGGATGGAATCCTCGAAGTTGTAGCCGTTCCAGGGCATGAACGCGACCAGGATGTTGCGACCCAGGGCCAGTTCGCCGTGGTCCGTGCTCGGACCGTCGGCCAGTACGTCGCCCTTGGCAACCACGTCACCCACCTTCACCAGGGGCTTCTGGTTGATGTTGGTGTTCTGATTGGATCGCTGGTACTTGATCAGGTTGTAAATGTCGACACCGGCCTCACTGCCGGCAGCCTCATCGTCATTGGCACGCACCACCACCCGGCTGGCATCCACCGAATCCACGGTGCCACCGCGTCGCGCGACCACGGCCACGCCGGAATCCACGCACACGATACGCTCCAGGCCGGTACCCACCAGGGGCTTCTCGGTGCGCAGGGTCGGCACCGCCTGGCGCTGCATGTTGGAACCCATGAGCGCACGGTTGGCGTCATCGTGTTCCAGGAACGGAATCAGGCTGGCCGCGACGGAAACGATCTGCGCCGGCGCCACGTCAATGTAATCCACCTGGTCCGGCGTGGACATGGTGAATTCGTTCTTGTGGCGGCAGGAGACCAGGTCCTCGACCAGGGCACCCTTATCGTCCACCGTAGCGTTCGCCTGGGCGATGACAAACTTGCCTTCCTCGATCGCGGACAGGAAATCAATCTGGTCGGTCACCTTGCCGTCGACCACCTTGCGGTAAGGCGTTTCCAGGAAGCCGTACTCGTTCGCCCGCGCGTACACGGCAAGCGAATTGATCAGGCCGATGTTCGGACCTTCCGGGGTCTCGATCGGGCACACGCGGCCGTAATGAGTCGGGTGCACGTCGCGCACCTCGAAGCCGGCACGCTCACGGGTCAGGCCGCCCGGGCCCAGGGCCGAGACACGACGCTTGTGCGTGACCTCGGACAGGGGGTTGGTCTGATCCATGAACTGCGACAGCTGGGAGGAACCAAAGAATTCCTTCACCACGGCTGACACGGGCTTGGCATTAATCAGTTCCTGGGGCATCAGACCCTCGGACTCGGCCAGGGTCAGGCGCTCGCGCACAGCGCGCTCCACACGCACCAGGCCGATACGGAACTGGTTCTCTGCCAGTTCGCCGACGGAACGGACACGTCGGTTGCCCAGGTGGTCGATGTCGTCGACCTCGCCCTTGCCGTTCTTGAGCTCGATCAGGACCTTCATGACGTCGACGATGTCTTCCTTGCTCAGGATGCCCGGGCCTTCGTCGGTCTCACGGTTCAGGCGGCGGTTGAACTTCATGCGCCCCACGGCCGACAGGTCGTAGCGATCCGGCGTGAAGAACAGGTTGTTGAACAGGGTCTGGGCCGCATCCTTGGTCGGTGGCTCGCCCGGGCGCATCATGCGATAGATCTCGATCTGCGCCTCCAGCGGGCTGGAAGAGGGATCCAGGCGCAAGGTCTCGGACACGAACGGACCGCAATCCAGGTCATTGGTATAGATGGCCTGTACTTCCTTGATTCCGGCCTCCAGCAGGCGGTCCAGCATTTCCTCGGTGACCACGTCATTGGCCTGGGCCAGGATCTCGCCGCTATCGGTATCGATGACATCGTGGGCCAGGGATCGTCCCAGGAGGAACTGGCGCGGTACGGCCAGCTGCTTCATACGGGATTTCTCCAGCTCGCGTACGTGACGCGCTGTAACGCGACGGCCGGCCTCGACAATGACCTCGCCCTTGGGCGTGGCAATGTCGAAATCGAACTGCTGGCCCCGGAAACGGGCCGGTATCAGTTCCACCTTCACCTCGTCCTTGCCGAAATGGAAGGTGTCGCGGTCGAAGAACGTATCCAGGACCTCCTCGGCACTCATGCCCAGGGCACGCAACAGGATGGTCGCCGGCAGCTTGCGGCGGCGGTCTATTCGTACGTACAGGAAATCCTTCGGATCGAACTCGAAATCCAGCCAGGAACCGCGGTACGGGATCACGCGGGCCGAAAACAGCAGCTTGCCCGAGGAATGGGTCTTGCCGCTGTCGTGTTCGAAAAACACACCAGGTGAACGGTGCAGCTGGGAGACGATGACGCGCTCGGTGCCATTGATAATAAAGGTACCGTTCTCGGTCATGAGCGGAATTTCGCCCATGTAGACTTCCTGCTCGCGGATATCGCGCACGGTCTTTGAGCCGGTGGACTCATCCTTGTCGAATACCACCAGGCGCACCAGTACGCGCAGCGGCGCGGCGAAGATCAGGCCGCGCTGCTGGCATTCCTTCACGTCAAAGGCGGGCTCACCGAGGCGATAGCTGACGAATTCCAGAGCGGCATTGCCGTTGTAGGACTCGATGGGAAATACAGACTTGAACGCCGCCTGCAGGCCCTGATCGATGCGCTGGTCCGGCGGCACGTCCGCCTGCAGGAACTGCGCATAGGAATCCATCTGGATTGCCAGAAGATAGGGCACGCGCAACACGCTGGGGCGTTTGCCAAAACTCTTGCGGATTCGCTGCTTCTCGGTGAATGAGTAGGCCATGCTTTCCCTCGACTCTCAGCTCAAATCGGAAACGCTGCCGGCGTGCCCGTCAGGGCGAACCGCCGGTAGCGACAAGCGGGTCAAGGCCGGCGGGATTTCCGCCAGCCCTGACCCTGTAATTCGGTGACCGCCCATAGCACGCGGCGGTCACAAGAGGTTTTACCCGGAACGGGCAAGGTCTTACTTCAGATCGACCTTGGCGCCGGCCTCTTCCAACTGCTTCTTCATGTTTTCCGCTTCGTCCTTGGCCACAGCTTCCTTCACGGTAGCAGGGGCGGACTCCACCAGGTCCTTGGCCTCTTTCAGGCCGAGGCTGGTGACGGCGCGGACGGCCTTGATGACGGCAACCTTGTTGCCGCCGGTTTCGGCCAGAACTACGTCGAACTCGGTCTTTTCCTCGGCAGCGCCGGCAGCCTCACCGCCCGCGGCGGGCGCGGCAACGGCAACCGCGGCGGCGGCGGCGGAAACACCAAACTTCTCTTCCATGTCCTTGATGAGCTCGGACAACTCCAGCACGGACATGTTGCCAATGGATTCCAGAATGTCTTCTTTCGATACAGCCATGGGATTACTCCTGTCGATATTCGTTGTCAGTCGGTTCAGGCGGCCTTGCTGTCACGCACTGCAGCCAGCGTACGCACGAACGCGGACGGAACCTCGTTCAGTGTGCGCACAAACTTGGCGACTGGCGCCTGCATGGTGCCAACCAGAGTGGCAAGCAGCTCTTCCCGCGACGGCAGTTTGGCCAGGGCCTGCACTTCCGCCAGGGAAATGACCTTTCCGCCCATCGCGCCGGCCTTGATCACCAGTTTGTCGTTGTCTTTGGCAAACTGGCTCAACACCTTTGCGACCGCCACTGGATCCGTACTCGCCGCAAACGCAAGCGGACCCACCAACTGGTCCTGCAGGCAGGCGAAGTCGGAACCGTCAACCGCGCGCCGGGCAAGAGTATTCTTCACAACCCGGAAGAACACGCCTGCTTCGCGCGCCTGCTTGCGCAGCTCGGTCATCTGCGCCACGGTCAGACCGCGATATTCGGCCAGAATCGCTGCCTGGGCATCCGTAATTGCACCGGACACTTCGGAAACGACGGCCTTCTTTTGCTCCAGATTCAGACTCATTGTTGAGTCACCTCCGTCTTAGTGAATAAGACGATGACCGATTGCAGCATTCTCGACAGCGAGAATTCCGGTTCGGGTACATCGCCTGCGCAGGTTGGCCATTCATCGGCCCATTAAGTCACAAGACACCTGCGGTCTTTGACAATCCTTTCCGTTTGCAATGAATCACTGCGCCCGGAAAGGCCCAAAGTCTTTCAAACCACTACAGCGTAGCGGTATCCACCAGCACCCCCGGTCCCATGGTCGTGGACAGGGTCAGGCGCTTGATATACGTACCCTTGGCGGCCGACGGCTTGGACTTGTTCACCGCCGCCATCAGGGCCTCAAGATTTTCCTTCAGCGCATCGGCATCAAAAGAAGCCTTGCCGATGGAGCAGTGCACGATGCCGGCCTTGTCGATGCGGTACTGCACCTGACCGGCCTTGGCGTTTTGCACCGCCTTTTCCACGTCGGCTGTGACCGTACCCACCTTGGGATTCGGCATCAGACCGCGCGGACCCAGGATCTGACCCAGCTGGCCCACCAGACGCATGGCATCGGGGGTCGCGATCACGGTATCGAAATCCATCTGCCCGGCCTTCACCTGCTCGGCCAGATCGTCCATACCAACGATATCGGCGCCGGCGGCCTTGGCGGCCTCGGCCTTGTCACCGTCGGCAAATACGGCCACGCGCACCGTCTTGCCAGTGCCACGCGGAAGTACGGTGGAACCACGGACATTTTGGTCCGACTTGCGCGCGTCCACGCCCAGATTCACGGCCACGTCCACGGACTCGTCGAACTTGGCGCGGCTGGATTCCTTTACCAGTGTCAGGGCCTCATCCAGACCGTAGGCCTTGCCACGCTCAATCTTTTCGTAGGCGCCCTTGAGGCGTTTTCCAATCTTCGCCATCTCAGTTGCCCTCCACTTCCAGACCCATGCTGCGCGCACTGCCGGCAATAATCTTGACGGCGGCGTCCAGGTTGGCCGCGTTGAGGTCCGCCATCTTCGTGTTGGCGATCTCCTCGAGTTGCGCGCGTGTCACTTTGCCCACCTTGTCGCGGTTCGGTACTGCCGAACCCGAAGTAATGCCTGCCGCCTTCTTCAGCAGAATGCTGGCCGGCGGGGTTTTGGTGATGTAGGTGAAGCTCTTGTCGCTGAAAACGGTAATGACCACCGGAATCGGCATACCCTTTTCCATGCTCTGGGTAGCGGCATTGAACGCCTTGCAGAATTCCATGATGTTCACGCCGTGCTGACCCAGCGCAGGGCCCACGGGTGGACTCGGGTTCGCCTCGCCTGCAGGGACCTGCAGCTTGATGTAGGCGTCAATCTTCTTTGCCATCGTTGCTCTCCTTCGGGTGCAAACGCCTCGCGGCTCCCCGATTCGTCTTGCTCAAGCAGCGGCTTCGCCGCCGCCCATCAACTCTTTTCGACCTGGCTGAAATCCAGCTCGACCGGTGTCATGCGTCCAAAGATGGAAACCGACACGCGCAATTTGCTCTTTTCGTAATTGACGTCTTCCACCGTGCCGTTGAAATCGGCAAAGGGGCCGTCGATTACACGCACCAACTCGCCGGGCTCAAACGAGAACCGCGGCTTGGGTTTCTCCACGCCCTCCTGCACCTGCTGCAGGATGCCCTGGGCCTCTTCATCCGTGATCGGCGTCGGCTTGTTGCTGGTGCCACCGATAAAGCCCGTCACCTTGGGTACGCTTTTCACCAGGTGCCAGGTCTCGTCATCCATTTCCATCTTCACCAGCACGTAGCCGGGGAAGAACTTGCGCTGGGTCGTGCGCTTCTGGCCGCCCCTCATCTCCACGACCTCTTCCATGGGCACCAGGATCTCGCCGAACTTGTCGTCCATCCCGGCGTTGTGCACATGCTCCTTCAGCGAGCGCGCAACCTGCTTCTCGAAACCCGAGAATGCGTGTACTACATACCAACGCATCGTCATGTCAGGACCTCGGCCCCACCAGGGCCGTCAAGATCTGGGACAATCCCCAGTCCACAAGCCAGAGAAACAGCGCTATCAATATGACGATCGCGATCACGGCCAGGGTCGCCTGAAACGTCTCCTTGCGCGATGGCCAGACGACCTTGCGCAATTCGGTCCGCGCACCCTTGCCAAATTCCCACGCCGCCCGGCCCTGGGCCGACTGCAGGGCAATCACCGCCGCAACCACACCGGCACCCAATACCGTCGACACACGCACCAGGTCCGGCTGGGCATCCAGATAGTAGAAACCGTAGATGCCGGCCCCGAGGACCAGCACCGCCAAAACCAGTTTTATCCTGTCCGCGTTCAAGCCTGAATCCCGTGTATGCCAGCGTGTCTGGCAGGCCAGGAGGGAATCGAACCCCCAACCTGCGGTTTTGGAGACCGCCGCTCTGCCAATTGAGCTACTGGCCTAGACTCCGTGAGTTCGTCAGATGCCAAGGGCGCGAGACCGGTGTCCCGGCTCACGCCCCGCTATCAGGCGATCTCTATCCGTTACTCAATAATCTTCGCCACCACCCCGGCGCCGACGGTACGACCGCCTTCGCGGATCGCGAAGCGCAGGCCTTCGTCCATGGCGATGGGGGCGATGAGGGCGACCGTCATCTTCA
>JARRJV010000039.1:0-14147 GCA_037388825.1 Acidiferrobacteraceae bacterium
CGAGCGTCAACTCGTTCAAGCTGGTTTTGCTGCTAGCCTAGCTCTTCGGGCAATACTTGGTGCCCCACTGGCAGCTCGCCTTCCACTTGAGGTTTCCGCCGACGACCGACGGGACATAGTGAACCCACTTGCTCTGGACCAGGGTAGGCAGACCGGTCTTCGGGGTTTCCGTAAGATTACCGATGGTCGCGGTCGCGCCCTGCAGGGTCACCTCCACGGTACCGGTAGCAGTGGTAGCCACGCTGTAGACGTACTTGCCGGCATAGCTGGTGGCCGACTGCAGACCCAGGGAAGCCTGGGACGGCAACGGATTGCTCGCATCGCCGACAACGTAGCCCTCGCTGAAGGCAACGTCGATCGCCGTACGCGCAGCGCTCGACATGGACGCCGCTTCACCGACCTTCGTCTTGATGGTGTAGTCCTGGTAGGCCGGCACCGCGATGGCCGCCAGGATGCCGATGATCGCGACCACGATCATCAACTCGATTAGGGTGAAACCGCTCTGAACCTTCTTCATTTGTATGCGCCTCCGACTTCTCTTGAAACCATGGTTTATGCGCAAGTCCGAAAACATCCCGAAAAAAACCGGCTTGGGCCCAGTTGATCCGGCCCGGTCCGCTTGTACCCGGCCAAGGATACCCCGGCCGATGCTTTTCATGATGCCCTCGTTTTACGCCCTCTGTGTTGCGTCTTCCGTACTACAAACACGCCTGTATGTAGCAAAAGGGTTCCGGACGGTCAAACAGCGGCCGGAATCCTGCCCAATAGATATGCAGAGTCTGTGCCAACTGATTGGGAACCGCTCCCGTGCACTTATGGTTTGTTAAAACAGAAACTTATCACCAAAAGCTAAGACGATGTATATCATTTCACCTGGGCTTGATCAACGGGATTGACGCGCTTGGTCAGTGCCTGACAACACGGGTCGGTTTGCCCCTCTCCGGCAGGCCCGGAGAGCCGATGGACGGTTGCTCGCGGCGACTGAAATCATTCGATTCCCAGCTTCTCCAGCTTGTAGCGCAGGGCACGGAAGGTGATTCCCAGCAGCTTGGCCGCCGCCGTCTTGTTCTGGTTGGTCTTGTTGAGGGCGTCTTCAATTGCCGCTCGCTCGATTCGTGCGAGGTAATCGTCGAGGCCCTCGTCGCTCCCGGCCGGGGCCTCGGCGGCTTCCTGCGTCGGAGCTTCCGCGGGGGTCGGAGTCCCTCCCGGGAGCATCAGGTCACCGGCGGCGATGGTATTGCCGTCGCACAGGGTCAGGGCCCGTTCCAGGATGTTCTCCAGTTCGCGCACATTGCCGGGAAAGGCATATTGCTTCAGGGCCTGCAGGGCGTCTTCGGCAATCGCTGGCGCATCGATGCCCATATTGCCTGCCAGTCGGCCGGCGATGGCATTGGCCAGCAGGGGGATATCGTCCTGTCGATCCCGCAGGGGCGGCAGGGCAAGTTCGATGACATTCAGTCGGTAATAGAGATCCTGGCGAAACTGGCCTTCCTGGACCAGGGTCGCAAGATCCTTGTGCGTGGCGCTGAGGATGCGTACGTCCACCCGGTTTTCGGCCTGACTGCCTACGGGCCGCACCGACCGCTCCTGGATCGCGCGCAGAAGCTTCACCTGCATATGCATGGGCAGGTCACCAACCTCGTCCAGGAACAGCGTGCCGCCATCGGCGGCCGCGAACAGACCTTCCTTGTCCTGGGTCGCACCGGTAAAGCTTCCCTTCTTGTGACCAAAGAACTCGCTCTCCATCAGTTGTTCCGGAATGGCGCCACAGTTCACGGGCACGAACGGTTTGTCCACCCGCGGACCCAGTTCATGAATCAGTCGGGCTGCCAGTTCCTTGCCGGTACCGGACTCGCCACTGATGTAGACCGGTGCCTGGCCGCGGGCCAGCTTTTCGATCATTGCCCGAACCTTGCCGACGGCGGCGGAATCGCCAAGCATCTTGGATACGCCGCTGCCCGTCTTGGGAGTCTCCGTGGACCCCGGGGTCACCATGAGGGCGGCATTGACGATGTTGCGCAGGTCGTTGATATCTAGGGGTTTGGACACGAAATCGAAGGCACCGGCCTTGAGGGCGGTCACGGCCGTTTCGACGTTGCCAAAGGCGGTGATGACGGCCACGGGCAGGTCCGGGTAGTGGTCCTGGATGTAGCGCACCATATCGATGCCGTTTCCGTCCGGCAGGCGCATGTCCGAAAGACAAAGATCGAAATTGAATTCCTGAAGCAGGTGGCGCGCCTCGCCCAGGTTCGCGGCGGTCCGCGTTTCCAGGTTCATGCGACCCAGGGTCAGTTCCAGGAGCTCGCGGATATCGGGCTCATCGTCGATGATCAGTACTTGTTTTGCACTCATTTGATGGTCTGCTCGCTACATTCCTTGGCTGGTGCCATGGTGATCCGGAAGTTGCTCCCGCTCTCTCCCCTTGGCAGGTAGTCCAGCCGTCCCCCATTTCCCTCGCACAGCTCTCTGGATATATATAGTCCAAGCCCCGTCCCTCCGGGCGAGGTCGTGAAAAAAGGATCGAAGATCGTCTCCCGGTTTTCCGGCGGGACTCCGGGCCCGCGGTCCAATACTTCCAGTATAGGACGTTCCTGGGCGTCCATGCCTACCCGCAGTTCGATCAGGGCTTCTCCGGAGAAGGGGGGGCTGTGGCGCAGGGCGTTCTGGCACAGGTTGCCGACCACCTGGTACAGCTGGTCCTGATCGAAGCAGCTTTCGACGTTCTGTCCTTCCGGCAGTACGCGGATGGCCTCCCGCGGTATGTGGGCCCCCTGGACATACTGATTGACGAATTCGTTGAGCCACGGATGCAGTCGCAGCCGCCGGGGTTCGCTGTGGTCACGGCGGGCCAGCTGGGTGATGTTCTCAACGATGACATTCATGCGCTGTCCGTGGTTCTCGATGATCTTGATCAGGCGGGCGTCATCCGAGCCTTCGCTGACGGTTTCCTTCAGCAGTTGCGCGGCGTGGGTGATCGCCGCAAGGGGGTTGCGGATCTCGTGGGCGATGCTGGCGGTGAGGCGCGCGAGCGCCGCCATCTTCAACTGCTGGGCCTGTTGCTTCAGGACCTCGGTATTGTCGAGGAAAATCAGGAAGCCAAGATGATTCGTTTCGCTCCCGAGAACAATGAAGCGGGGCAGTAGCGTGTAGCCCGCGTCCGTGCGAACCAGCTGGCGGCCATGCAGAACCGGGTTCTTCCGCCACTGGACCATTTCTGCCGCGAGGTCCGGAGCGACTTTCGCAAGCGAGTGGCCAAGCGACAGATCGTCCAGTCCCAGGAAGGTACGGGCCGCACGGTTCATTTGCCGAAGAATACCGGTTGTGTCGCAAACCAGAACCCCGGACTGCATCCTTTCGATAATCAGGTCATTGATGTTTGCCAGGCTGGCCAGATCGCGACTCTGGCGCTCCGCCAGGGCGGCGGTGCTGCGCAGACGGGACGCCAGGGAGTTGCCGAGAGTTGCGGTGATGAAAAGACCAATGCCCAGAACCCCAACCTTTGGAAAGCCGTGGATGACATCCGATAGTTCATTGGCGCTCCCGATCAGCGCCCCGGCGGAGTGTTCCCCGAGCGCTGCGATCGTGGCGAGTGAGGCGAAAAACATGGTCGTGCGGCGTCCCATCAGCACGCTGCACTCGGCGACGGAGACGAGCAGCAGCAAGCCCAGGCCGCTGCCCAGCCCGCCACTGGCAAACATCAGCAGGGAAATCGAGGCGATGTCTGTCAGGACCAGTAACGTGGTCAGAAGAACGAATCCGAACCAGCGCCATCGGATGGCGAAGATCGCGACCAGCGCAAGCGCGCTGTAGCTTCCGCTCGTTATCAGGAACAGGAGCTTGAACCGGAGACCAAAAACCGCAGCGGCGCCGGCCGACGCGGCGCCCACCAGGGCCAGGGCAAGGATCAGGCGGTACAGATTGAACTGCTGCAACAGTTTCCAGTTCTGCGCTTGTACAGCTGCCTGGTCGGCTGCCGCCAGCGAGTGTACGGGTCTGCTCGCCTTTTTTGTCTTGCTCCCCATGCCGCGCTAATACAGCACAGAAACCCCGGGGACGCAAAGGATTAGTTCCTGGAATCGGCCTCGAGATGGGCCCGCGAGCAATAAGGCTTGTTGTCGCGGTAGACCGCCTCGTCCCGCGGGATGTGCAGGCCGCAGTGTGCGCAAGCGACCATGTCCGCCGAAGACTGCCGCTTCGCGGGAGGTCGTGAGGAATCGTTCGAGAGGGTGCGTTTCAGAAAGCGCCAGATGATCCAGCCGACAATCAGAAGAAGGATCAGGCGCAGAAGGTAACCCATGGGGATTTCCGTTATCGCAAATGGTCGGGGTGAGAGGATTCGAACCTCCGGCCCCTGCCTCCCGAAGGCAGTGCTCTACCAGGCTGAGCTACACCCCGAAGCGATCAGTGGTTGCGATGTATGGAGTAATACGTCAGATCGAGAAGTGCCTGCTTGTACGGCGACTCGGGAATCACCGACAGGGCCTGGCGCGCGGTTTCGGCGTGCAACTCGGCTTGGCGCGCAGTGTACGTGATGGACCCGGTCGATTCAATGGCGGTCAGCACGGCATCGATGGCATCGCGGTCCGCGTTTTCGATGGCGTTTCTGATCAGAGTCCGTTGATTCGCGTCGCCGACGCGCATGGCGTGGATCAGCGGCAGGGTGGGCTTGCCCTCGGCCAGATCGTCCCCGATCTGTTTGCCCATCTTTTCCTGGCTACCGTGGTAGTCGAGTACGTCGTCAATCAGCTGGAAGGCGTTTCCGAGGTTGAGACCGTAGCGGCCCAGATCTTCCTGCAGGGATTCATCGGCTCCCGCGACCAGGGCACCCAGCCGGGTCGCCGCCTCGAACAGCTTGGCCGTCTTGCCGCGAATCACGGCCATGTACTCGTCTTCTGTGGTGTCGGGGTTGTTGCAGTTCATTAACTGCATCACCTCGCCTTCGGCAATGGTGTTGGTCGTGCCGGCGAGAACGTCCATGATGCGCAGGTCGTTCAGGACCACCATCATCTGGAAGGAGCGGGAATACAGGAAATCCCCCACCAGCACACTGGCCTCGTTGCCGAACAGCGCATTGGCTGTGGACTGGCCCCGTCGCAGTTCGGACGCGTCTACCACGTCGTCGTGCAGCAGGGTGGCGGTGTGGATGAATTCGATGATCGCCGCCAGCAGGGCCACTTCCGGGCCCTGGTGGCGGCAGGCCCGGGCAGCCAGGATCACCAGCAGGGGTCTGAGCCGCTTGCCACCACTATTAATGATATGGGCCGCCAGCTGCTGGATCAGGACCACATCCGACGCCAGGCGGCGGCGAATCTCCTCATCCAGGGCATTCAGATCGTCCGCCACCAGCTTGCGGATGGCATCGATATCGATCTGGATGGCAGGGGTCTGAACGGTGCTTTGGCGCATGGGGGAGGGATGCTATGGGCTCGGCTTTTCCTGTGTCAAGTTGTTTGACCGGGGCCAGTCCAGCCGCTAGAATTGCCGCCCTTTGAGACCCCTTGCGCCGCAGTTTGCGGCGGTTTTCGGCCGGAGACAAGCAGATGTACGCAGTAATCGAGACAGGCGGCAAGCAATATCGCGTCAGCGCGGGCGATGTGCTGCGCGTGGAAAAGATCTCCGCCGAGCCCGGCGAGAGCGTGAATCTCGACCGTGTGCTGATGGTGGGCGAGGGCGACCAGGTCAAGGTGGGTACTCCGCTGGTGAGCGGCGCCTCGGTTACCGCCAAGGTGCGGGGCCACGGCCGCGACAAGAAGGTCCTGATTTTCAAGATGCGCCGGCGCAAGAACTATCGCCTGCACCAGGGCCATCGCCAGTACTACACCGAGCTTGAAATTACCGGAATCGGCGGCGCCTGAGCGCTGTACGTGAGGCAGACAAACCATGGCACACAAGAAAGCAGGCGGCAGCTCCCGTAACGGCCGCGATTCAGAATCCAAGCGCCTTGGCGTGAAGCGCTATGCCGGCGAGCACGTGCTCGCGGGCAACATCCTGGTGCGCCAGCGCGGCACCAAGTTTCACCCCGGCGTGAACGTGGGCAAGGGCAAGGACGACACCCTGTTCGCCAAGGCCGAGGGCCAGGTGGTGTTCGGTCGCAAGGGCCCGAAGGGTCGCAAGATCGTGAGCGTCACCCCCGCCTGAGCGGAACGGAAATCGGAGCCCGCGAAACCCCACTCTGGCGACGGAGTGGGGTTTTTCGTTTCTTGTGTGTGCACAACTCTCCCGGTAGCGTAAGTCCATGAAATTCGTCGACGAAGCAAGGATCGAGGTAGATGCCGGTGACGGCGGCAACGGCTGCCTGAGTTTTCGCCGCGAGAAATTCATTCCCCGGGGCGGACCCGACGGTGGCGACGGCGGTGACGGTGGCGACGTGGTGCTGGTGGGCGACGAGGGCCTGAATACGCTGGCCGATTTTCGCCACACGCGGCGTTTCCGCGCACAGCGTGGAACCAACGGGGCCGGTCGAAATCGCACTGGCCGTTCCGGTGTTGAATTGCTGGTCGATGTGCCGCTGGGCACGGTGGCCATCGACGCCGATACCGGCGAGCGCATCGGCGAGGTCACGGCCCACGGCCAGCGCCTGCTCGTGGCTCGCGGCGGCCGCGGCGGGCTTGGCAATGCGCACTTCAAGTCCAGCACCAATCGCGCCCCACGCCGAACCACGGGCGGGACGCCGGGGGAGCAGCGCGAACTGCATCTGGAGTTGCAGGTCCTGGCCGATGTCGGCCTGCTGGGTCTGCCCAATGCCGGCAAGTCGACACTGCTGCGTGCCGTATCGGACGCGCGCCCAAAAGTGGCGGACTATCCATTTACGACCCTGCATCCCAATCTTGGCGTGGTGCGGGTACAGGCCCATCGCAGCTTCGTCATTGCCGATATCCCCGGGCTCATCGAGGGCGCGGCCGAGGGGGCGGGGCTCGGAATCCGGTTTCTGAAGCACCTCGCCCGCACGCGCATCCTGCTGCACCTGGTGGACATGGCCCCACTGGACCCGGACGCCGATCCGGCAACGGACGTCCAGGCCATCGCCGCTGAACTGGAGCGATTCAGCCCGGAACTTGCGGCGCGGGAACGCTGGCTGGTGTTAAATAAGATGGATCTGGTCCCGGAGGACGAACGCGGGCAGCGACGGGAGCAGTTGGTGCGCGCCCTGAACTGGGACGGGCCGGTGTATGAAATCTCCGCCATCAAGGGGGAGGGCTGCCGCGAATTGACCGGGGACCTGATGACCCGACTGGAAACCATGAAAGAAACCGGAGAAACCGATGTCATCCGCATCCGCGACTGATCCCCGCGCCGGATTGCTTGCGGCAAGGCGCTGTGTGATCAAGGTCGGCAGCGCCCTGTTGGCGGGCGGCGCCGGTCTGGACCAGGACACCGTTGCCGCCCTGGGCTCGCAGATCGCCACCCTGCGGCAGCGTGGCGTGGAGGTGGTGCTCGTCACCTCGGGCTCGGTGGCCGCGGGCATGCACCGGCTGGGCATCCGGCAACGGCCCCATGCACTGCACGAATTGCAGGCCATGGCGGCGGTGGGTCAGATGGGGCTGGTTCAGGCCTACGAGAGCGCATTCCAGAAACACGGACTGCACACCGCCCAGGTGCTGCTCACCCACGACGATCTCGCCGATCGCGAACGCTATCTGAACGCGCGCAGTACCCTGCGCACGCTGCTGGGTCATGGCGTGATTCCCGTGATCAACGAGAATGATACCGTCGCCGTGGAGGAGATCCGCTTTGGCGACAATGACACCCTGGCCGCGCTGGTCGTGAACCTGCTGGAGGCCGAACTGTTGATCATACTCACCGATCAGGCCGGGCTGTACGAGCAGGACCCCCGCGCACATCCCGACGCAAAACTCGTGAGCGATGGCTCCGCCGGGGACCCGGCCCTGGCACGCATGGCCGGGGGCTCCGGTGCCCTGGGCCGCGGCGGCATGCAGACCAAGCTGGAAGCCGCGCGCAAGGCGGCCCGCTCGGGTGCGTCCACCATCATCTGTTCCGGGCGCGAGCCAGAAGTGCTCTCGCGCCTGTTCCAGGGGGAGGTTCTGGGTACGTGTCTGCGTCCGACGCAGGGCCGCCTGGCCTCGCGCAAGCAATGGCTGGCCGGGCAACTTAAGCCCCGCGGGCGTCTGATACTGGATGCCGGCGCGGTCGAGGTCCTGCGCCGGGACGGCCGCAGCCTTCTGCCCGTAGGGGTGACGGCCGCCGAGGGCCAGTTCCGTCGCGGGGAACTGGTGGCGTGCGTGGATCCCGCTGGCGTCGAGATCGCCCGTGGGCTGGTGAATTATGATCGCGATGACACGGTGCGTATCATCGGTCGGCCCAGTGGCGAGATTGAGTCCGTTCTGGGTTACGTGGATGAACCCGAACTGATCCACAGGGATAATATGGTGCTGCTCTAGGGTGCCGTTCTGGTAGCGGGCACAAAAAAACCGGCCATTGGGCCGGTTTTTCTTGCGTCCTATCCCTTGTTCAGGCGGACAGGGAACGGACGCGGTTGTTCAGGCGGCTCTTGTAGCGGGCAGCGGCATTCTTGTGCAGCAGGCCACTCTTGGCGCTGCGGTCGATCAGAGACACCGCTTCGCGGTAGGCGCTGGTCGCGGCCTCGCGGTCCTCGGCGGCCACGGCCTTGAGGACCTTTTTCATGTGGGTGCGCATCATGGAGCGGCGGCCAGCATTGTGCTGACGGCGGGTCTCGCTCTGACGGGCGCGTTTTCTGGCTTGTGCCGAATTTGCCACGGTTGACTCCTGATTTCCTGTCTTGCCCTGCCTAAGGGCGCGCAACTATGCGTTTTTTATCGTCCTTTGTCAATTCCCGCCGGGGCCGTCAGTGCATCCCCGGGGCGATTCGCTTATGATCGGACGCGATTTTCTGGCGGGAGAGAGGTGTTGTCCCACAAGTTGTTGCAGTCTACCGCCGTTACGGCCGGCAATACCCTGTTGTCCCGCATCGCGGGCCTGGTCCGGGACATCCTGCTGGCCTCACTCATGGGAGCCAGCACCAATGTGTCCGCGGATGCCTTCTACATGGCCTTCCGCATCCCCAATTTCTTCCGCCGCATCTTCGGCGAGGGGGCCTTTTCCCAGGCCTTCGTCCCGGTGTACACCGAGTACCACAGCCAGCGCAGCGAGCAGGAGCTGCGCCAGTTCACGGCGCAGATGCTCGGGGTCTTCGGAGGCCTGCTGCTGCTGATCACGATCGCCGGAGTATTGGGCGCGCCCTGGCTGGTGCGGGTGATCGCTTACGGGTACACCTCGGATCCGGAGAAATTCGCCCTTACCGTGACCATCCTGCGGATCACGTTTCCTTATTTGATGTTCATTTCCCTCGTCGCGATGGCGGCAGGCATCCTGAATTCCCATCGCCGGTTTGCCGCCGCCGCATTTACCCCGGTGCTGCTCAACCTGTGCCTCATCGCCGCGGCCCTGTGGCTGGCGCCGCGTATGGGGCAGCCGGCCCTGGCGCTGGGCTGGGGCGTGCTGGTCGCGGGCGTGATCCAGTTGTTGTTCCAGTTCCCGTTTCTCCTGCGTCTGCGCATGCTGGTGTGGCCCAGCTTCCGGGGCGGGGTGGGCGTGGTGCGGGTATTCCGGCAAATGGGCCCGGCGATTTTCGGGAGTTCGGTGTCCCAGATCAATATCGTGGTTAATTCCATCCTCGCCTCGTTCCTGGTCACGGGCAGCGTGACCTGGCTGTATTACTCGGACCGGCTGGTGCAACTGCCCTTCGGCGTTTTTGGAATCGCCCTGGCCACGGTCATCCTGCCGGGCCTGTCCCAGGAGCATGCGGAGAAATCGGAAAAGAATTTCTCCGACATGCTGGATTGGGCGCTGCGCTGGGTGGCGCTCATTATGGTGCCGGCGACGGTGGGTCTCGCGGTATTGGCTGAGCCAATCGTCGCCACCCTGTTTCAGCACGGAAATTTCAACGCCACGGATGTGGTCATGACCGGCCGGGCCGTGATCGCCTTCGCCATCGGCCTGGTGGGCCTGGTTCTGGTGAAGGTGCTCGCCCCGGGATTCTATGCGCGTCACGATACGGCGACGCCGGCGCGGGTCGCCGCCGCCGCATTCCTCGCCAATATCGTCCTTAGTATAGGTCTGGTCTTTCCGCTGAAGCACGTCGGCCTTGCCCTGGCCATTTCCCTGTCCGCGTACCTGAATGCGGTTGCGCTGTTTGTCATCCTGCGCCGGCGGAACATCTACCGCCCGGGACCCGGTTGGGCGGCGGTGATCGCCCGCATTGTGGTTGCGAGCGCGATCATGGGCGTGGTGCTATCCTACGGGAAGGGCGAGGTAGCCGCCTGGTTGAACGCTGCCCTGTGGGATCGGGTCTTTCGCCTGACCCTGTGGATCGGGATCGGCATCGGGGTGTATTTTGTCAGCGTGCTGATTCTGGGAATGCGGCCGGCGCATTTGCGCTGGCAAGAGGTACAAAGGTCGTGATCATGGGTGCGCTGGAAAACGTTGCGGAAATACTGCCCTGCGGAGAAACGCGGATCTTCTCCCTGTCCGAGGCGCAGTCCCTGTTTCCGCTGGTCTCGCGCCTGACCCAGGAGGCCCATGCCGAGCTGGAACCGGTGCGCAAAACCCTCGAAACCCTTCTGCCCACGGACCCGCGCCTGGCGGTGGTGGAAAAGACCTACGAGGAAACCGTCAAGCGATGGGTTGGCAAGATGGAGCGCCTTGGGCTGGTGGTGAAGGGCTTGTGGCTGGTGGACTTCGATACCGGCGATGGCTACCTGTGCTGGAAGTTTCCGGAGTTGCGCCTGGGGCACTACCACGGTTACGACGAAGGCTTTGCCAGTCGCCGGGTTCTCGAGCAGGTGGTCGAGGAACTCGATCCCGACTGGGCCCACGCCTGATCGGAGTCCGCCTTGCTGGACCTGCCCGGAGCGAACCGGTACCCTTGCCCGCTTTACAGCGTTGCACTGATTAAATCCCCGTAAAGTCATATAGATGGAGCTCATACGCGGGCTGCACAATTTGCGATCCCGTCACCGTGGGTGCGTCGCCACCATCGGCAATTTCGACGGCGTACACCTGGGCCACCAGGCCGTGATCGGCCAGTTGGCGGAGAAGGGCGCGGCCCTGGGTTTGCCCACCACCGTCATCATCTTCGAGCCCCAGCCGCTGGAATTTTTTCAGCCGCAGCGCGCGCCGGCGCGGCTGAGCCGCCTGCGGGAGAAGCTGCAGGCCCTGCGCCGTTTCTCCGTGGATCGGGTTCTTTGCGTACGCTTCAACCAGCGCTTCGCAGACATGGAGGCGGAGGAATTCATTCGCCGGGTGCTGGTCGACGGCCTGGGCGTGCAGTACCTGGTGGTGGGCGACGATTTTCGATTCGGTCACGGTCGCCGCGGCGACTTCGAAATGTTGCAGCACGCCGGGGAGACCTACGGGTTCCAGGTGGCGCACATGCACACCTTCCGTCTGGACGGAGAGCGGGTGAGCAGCACCCGGGTGCGTGATGCCCTGGCGCAGGGGGACCTGCCCATGGCCGGGCGTCTGCTGGGCCGGTCCTATCGCATGAGCGGTCGCGTCGCCCACGGCGACAAGATTGGCCGGACCCTGGGCATTCCCACGGCCAATATCCACCTGCATCGTCAGCGCTCGCCCCTGCAGGGGATTTTTGTCGTTGACGTCTATGGACTGGATCCCGAACCCCTGGGGGGCGCGGCGAGTATAGGCACCCGGCCGACAGTGGACGGGACCCGCACCTTGCTGGAGATCCACCTGCTGGATTTCGGCGACCACATCTACGGCCGCTACCTGCAGATCGACTTCCTGCACAGGATTCGGGACGAGGAAAAATACGATACGATGGATGAGTTGAAACAACGCATCGAACAGGACATTGCCGAGACCCGGACCTGGTTCGAGGCAAATGACAGCAAGAATAATGCATCATGAGTGAGAAGAACCAATATAAGGATACCCTCCACCTGCCGAAGACCGGCTTTCCCATGAAGGCCGGTCTCGCCCAGAGGGAGCCGGAAGTGCTCAAGCGCTGGCAGGAAATCGGCCTGTATGAACGCCTGCGCAAGGTGGGCGATGGACGACCACGCTATGTCCTGCACGACGGGCCGCCCTATGCCAATGGCGACATTCACCTCGGTCACGCGGTGAACAAGATCCTCAAGGACATGATCGTCAAGGCCAGGGGCCTGGAAGGTTTCGATGCCCCCTATGTTCCGGGATGGGACTGCCACGGCCTGCCCATCGAACTGGCGGTGGAAAAGAAAATCGGCAAGGCCGGCACCCAGGTGAACCCGAAGAAGTTTCGGGACGCCTGCCGCGACTATGCGCGCAAACAGGTGAATCGCCAACGCGAGGATTTCATCCGTCTGGGCGTGGTCGGCGACTGGAGCAATCCCTACCTCACCATGGACTACGGCTTTGAGGCCGACATCGTTCGCAGCCTGGGTCGGATCCTGGACAAGGGCTACGTGACCCGCGGACACAAGCCCGTGCACTGGTGCGCCGATTGCGGTTCCGCCCTGGCCGAGGCCGAGGTCGAGTACGTGGACAAGACCTCGCCGGCCATCGACGTGCGTTTCCCGGTGGTGGACGAGGCGGAGCTCCTGGCCCGCAGCCAGCATCCGCCGGGCGAACGTGCCGGCGCCGGACCCGTGCACGTGGTGATCTGGACGACGACGCCGTGGACCCTGCCGGCCAACCAGGCGGTGGCGCTGAACCCGCAGCTGGAGTATGTGCTGGTGCAATGCACGGGCAGCCTCGGCCCCGAGCGTCTGGTCCTGGCAGAACCGCTGATGAAGGACGCCATGCTGCGCTGGGACATCGATGACTACCAGGTCATCGCCACCTGCACGGGCGCCGATCTCGAGGGCTTGATGTTGCAGCATCCGTTCTATGACCGTCAGGTGCCGATCATCCTCGGGGATCACGTTACTACCGAGGCTGGTACCGGCGCCGTCCATACGGCCCCCGGCCACGGCCTGGACGACTTCGTCGTCGGTCTGCGCTACAAGCTGCCGGTGGAGAATCCCGTGGGCGATGACGGCAAGTTCGTGGATGGAACGCCGTTATTCGCCGGCGAGCATGTGTTCAAGGCGAACGACCATGTCATCGAGGAACTGAAATCCCGCGGCATGCTGGTGCATGCGGAGGCACTGCGACACAGCTACCCTCATTGCTGGCGTCACAAGACCCCGATTATTTTTCGCGCCACCTCCCAGTGGTTTATCCGTATCGACGGATTGCGTGATGCTGCCTTGCGCGCGATCGAGGAGACGCGCTGGATCCCGGAGTGGGGCGAGGCACGGATCGAAGGCATGGTGGCCAATCGTCCCGACTGGTGCATCTCGCGTCAGCGGGCCTGGGGCGTGCCCATCGCCCTGTTCGTGGACCGGGACTCGGGCGAGGTGCATCCGCGTACACCGGAATTTATCGAACAGGTTGCCGAGCGAATCGAAAAGGAAGGTATCGACGCCTGGTTCGATCTCGATCCGAAGGAGTTGCTCGGCAACGAGGCCGGGCAATACGACAAGGTCACGGACACGCTGGATGTGTGGTTCGACTCCGGGGTGACCCACGCCTGCGTGGTGGACCGGCGAGAGGAACTCGGCGGTACCCCGGTCGACCTTTATCTCGAGGGTTCGGACCAGCATCGTGGCTGGTTCCAGTCGTCCCTGCTGACATCGGTGGCGCTGCGCGACCGCGCGCCCTATCGCATGGCGCTCACCCATGGTTTCACCGTGGATGAAAAGGGCCACAAGATGTCCAAGTCCCTGGGCAACGGAATCGAACCCCAGGACATCATCAAGACCCTCGGCGCCGACATCCTGCGGTTGTGGATTGCGTCCACGGACTATCGTGCCGAGATCGCCCTGTCCGACGAGATCCTGAAGCGCATGTCCGATTCCTACCGCCGCATGCGCAATACGGCCCGCTACCTGCTCGGCAATCTCGCCGGCTTCGAACCGGCAATGCTCATGGATCCGGCGGAGATGCTCGCCCTGGACCGCTGGGCGCTTACGCAAGCCTATGAGTTACAAGAGAAAATCAAGCAGTCCTATAACGACTTCCAGTTTCACCAGATCTACCAGAGGCTGCATCAGTTCTGCGTCGTGGAAATGGGCAGCTTCTATCTCGATATCCTCAAGGATCGTTTGTACACCATGCCGCTTGCCAGC
>JARRJV010000039.1:14165-15989 GCA_037388825.1 Acidiferrobacteraceae bacterium
ACCGCCATGTATCACATCCTCGAGGCATTGGTGCGCTGGTTCGCGCCCATCCTGAGTTTTACCGCCGAGGAGATCTGGCGTTTCATGCCGGGTGAACGTGGCGAGTCCGTGCTGCTCGAAACCTGGTACGAGTTGCCTCCTTCCCATGGGGAAGACATCGAACGCGGCATGGGGCACCAGTTCTGGGATACCATTATTCAGGTGCGCGAACAGGTGAGTCGCGAACTGGAGCGCCTGCGTGTCGCCGGCGGCATTGGATCCTCCCTGGACGCCGAGGTGGATCTGTACTGCACGCCGGAACTGAAGGAAGTGCTTGATCGCCTGGGTGACGAACTCCGTTTCGTCTTCATAACCTCCTATGCGCGTGTGCACGGGCTTGAGGGTCGCGGCGACGAAGCGGCGCCGTGTGAACTCGATGGCCTGTTCATCGCGGTCGCGCCATCGGCCCATGAGAAGTGCATCCGCTGCTGGCACCATCGCGAGGATGTCGGCCGCGACCCGGCCCATCCGCAGATTTGCGGGCGTTGCGCCAGCAATGTCGCCACCGACGCCGGCGAAACCCGGGAGTTCGCCTGATGTTTCGTTGGGGCTGGATCGCAATTGTGGTCGTGGTACTCGACCAGGTGAGCAAGTTCTGGGTAGTAAAGGAACTGCTGGCGGCACCGGTGCGCGTATTGCCGGTGCTGAATCTCGTGCTGTCCTACAACCGGGGTTCCGCGTTCGGCTTTCTGGACCAGGCCGGCGGCTGGCAGAACATCATGTTCATGATCATCGCCGTGGTGGTTTCCGTGATCATTGTCCTGATGATCCGCTCCCTGGGTCCGCGGGAGTTCCAGACCCGGATCGGTCTGTGGATGATTCTCGGCGGGGCTTTGGGTAACCTGATAGACCGGATTCGCCTTGGACATGTAATCGATTTTATCCAGTTTCACATCGGCGACTGGTCGTTCTGGGTGTTCAACCTGGCCGACAGCGCCATCACCGTGGGCGCCATACTCCTTGCCCTCGATGTCATCGGCGTGTCCCTGTTGCGGCCGCGTTCAACGGAGACCGGAAATCATGCCCATTGAAACCGGTTCGCGGGTCACGCTGCACTTCACCCTGCGCCTGGTGCAGGACAAGTACCTGGTAGACAGCACGCGCGAGGAAGAGGAGCCGTTCGAATTCGTCATTGGCAGTGGCGAGGTGATTCCCGGGCTGGAGCAGCGGCTGCTGGGCATGGAAGCGGGTCAGCAGGCCACGTTCGAGGTTCCGGCCATGGAGGCCTATGGTCCGGCGCCGCTGGACCCGGAAAACGTACAAAACATTCCGCGCGAGGAATTCCCGGCGGACATGGAACTGGAGCCGGGACAGGTCGTCGGTTTCGCCGAGATCCTGGCGGTGGAGAACCCCGAACGCCAGGCGTAGAATTTCACGACCCATGGAAATACTGCTCGCCAATCCCCGCGGCTTCTGTGCCGGAGTTGATCGCGCCGTCGTCATCGTCGAGCGCGCGCTGGAACTGTTTGGTCCGCCGATCTATGTGCGTCACGAGGTGGTGCACAACCGTTTTGTCGTCGATTCGCTGCGCGACCAGGGCGCGATCTTCGTCGATGAGCTGGACGAGGTCCCCGATGGGGCCACGGTGGTGTTCAGCGCCCATGGGGTGGCGCGTTCCGTGCGCGAGGAAGCAGAATCACGCGGCCTGAAGGTTTTTGATGCCACCTGTCCACGATAACCAGGAGAATATGCCACCTGGCAGCCTCCCCGCGCTAACGAGCGTGGATGAATCTATTGCCGTGAATTGATGGTAAAGAACATTCTATGGCCAAATTGGCTTAATTC